>JAYTAC010000696.1:0-7083 GCA_043737755.1 Spirosoma sp. | reverse complement strand
AGTTCACCTCCACCCAGGTTGACGTCAGCGGCCGGTTTTTGAGGTTCATGTACTGAAACGCCAATTCCCGGCCCAATGTGAACACCCGCTGATCGGGCGTCAGATTCTGGTTGAGCAGCAGCCGCTTTTCGTGCGGGATAAACACCGACCGCAGCCGAATCAGCGACGGGTACGTTTGCTCGTTAAACAGTACAATCTGGTAGCCATACTGCCGGGTAAGGTAGTCGGTCAGCAGCGTTTCGGTCACGGCCCGGTCGTGGGGCAGGCCACTGTCGCTCAGAAACCGGTCGGCCGCTTCCTCGATGTCGTCAAAATAGTTGTCGTGTATTTCCTGGTACGTCCGCATCACGGCGAAGTAAAACTGCTCGACGCTGAGGTTGTGACTCCGGGCGATTTCGACCACGGTACTGATAAACGCACTCAGCTTGACGGGGGCTTCGGACAGCAGTTCGAGCAGGTCGCCGGGTTCAACGCCGAACATACTCAGCGGCAATTCGGCTAATAAGTCGGACTGGAGCAGCCGGTAAATCGGCTCCATCTTTTTGTTGAGTTGCAACGAAACCAGCGCGTCATACGAGGTGTCCATTGCCCGCGCCAGAGCAATGATCTTCTCGGTTTTCGGGTATTTCTTACCCTTCTCGATTTCGTTGATGTACGATTGAGACAGACCGGCCCGGTCGGCTAATTCATGCTGCGTGATGGACTTGTCGAGCCGCAGTTGCCGTAGTTTCAGACCGAAAAGCAACCTGATTTTATCCGAGCCAATATCCATAGAGTCAATTTAAGGAACTCAAAAGTACGAATTTGGCCCTGAAACAGAAATTTTGACTGATCAGCGATTAATCGCTTGATTTGTAAAATATCGCTAAATAGATTTGTCACGCCGTTTTAAGGAGATATACACGCGCTTCATCAACAGCCATCATCTGGTACACTATGGAAACAATAGCAGCATCACCAACCGTCTCCCAAAAACCCGCTCCGGCCCCCCCCGCCGTTCACAACGCACGTCTGCTGCGGGAGTTAACACCCGCTCAACTCGTTGACGAAGCCATCCGAAACGGCGAAGGGCAACTCGCCGACAACGGGGCACTGGTGTGCAGCACGGGCAAATTCACGGGACGGACGCCGAAAGACCGGTTCATTGTGCGGGACGAAGCCACCAGCAAAACCATTGACTGGGGCGACGTAAACCAACCCTTCGACCCCGATCAGTTCGACGCGCTGCACGAGCGGATGCTGGCCAACTTAGCCGACCGGACCGTATATGTACGGTATGCCCGTGCTGGTGCGCTGAAGCAGTACGGACTCCGGCTGCGGGTGATAACGACCTTAGCCTGGCATAACCTGTTCAGCCACACCATGTTCCTGCGCCCGGAAGCCGATGAACCAACCGACGGCCCGGTGGACATGACGATCATTGCCGACCCGTCGTTCACGGCTGACCCGACCGTCGACGGCACCCGCAACGCCAACTTCACGATTCTGAACCTGTCGAAAGGCGTCATTCTGATCGGCGGGACGGGCTACGCGGGCGAGATCAAAAAGTCGGTTTTCTCGGCCCTCAACTATTGGCTGCCGGTTACGCACAACGTACTGCCGATGCACTGCGCGGCCAACACGGGTGAACAGGGCGACACGGCCCTGTTTTTCGGTCTGTCGGGAACGGGCAAAACGACCCTCTCGGCCGATTCGTCCCGGCGGCTCATCGGCGACGACGAACACGGCTGGGCGGGTGACAAGGTCTTTAATTTCGAGGGCGGCTGCTACGCCAAAGTCATCAACCTGAGCCGGGAGCACGAGCCGCAGATTTTCAACGCCATCAAACCGGGAGCCATTCTGGAGAACATAACCTTCCTGCCCAACAGCACCACCCCCGACTATGCCAGCAACGCGCTCACCGAGAACACCCGCTGTGCCTACCCGCTCGAGCACATCCAAAACGCGGTGACGCCGTCGGTAGGGTCCGCGCCCAAACACATTTTTTTCCTGTCGGCGGACGCCTTCGGGGTACTACCCCCCATTTCCCGGCTAACGCCCGAGCAGGCAGTAGACTATTTTCTGCTGGGTTACACGGCCAAAATCGCGGGCACCGAACAGGGTGTTACGACACCAATGGCCACGTTTTCACCCGGTTTCGGAGCCGCTTTCCTGCCGCTGCCCGCCCGCACCTACGCCAACCTGCTCAACGAACGGATCGAACAGCACGGCTCGCAGGTGTGGCTCATCAACACGGGCTGGAAAGGGGGCAGCTTTGGCATTGGCCGGCGGATGGCCCTGCCCCACACCCGCGCCATGATCAACGCGGCCCTGACGGGTGCATTGGACGATATGCCGTTTGAGCAGCACACCGAGTTTGGCCTTGCCATTCCCAAGCGGTGTCCCGGCGTTCCCACCGAACTGCTCAACCCAATCGACACGTGGGAGTACAAAGGCATGTACCGGGCAGCGGCCCGGCGTTTAGCCAACGCGTTCGCCGAAAAACTCACTGAATTGTAACCGACTCATGATCAGTTCACAAACAGAAGACGGCGAGAGCGGACGGGGATCATTCGGGTTAACCATCGGCACCACGCTCGACCGGTTCATCAAACGGCAGCAGAGTCAGTTTCCGTCGGCAGTCGGTGATTTTTCGCAACTCCTGCGCGACATTGCGTTGGCCAGCAAAATTGTCAACCGGGAGATCAACCTCGCCGGTCTGACAGACATCACCGGGGCAGCGGGCAGCACGAACGTACAGGGCGAGATGCAGCAAAAGCTCGACTTGGCCGCTCATGTCCGCTTCGTGCGAGCTATGAACAACGGGGGCGAAGTGGCAGCCGTGGTGTCGGAAGAGGTCGAAGGTATCATCGAAAGCGATCACCCGGAGGGCAAATACGTGGTGGCCCTCGACCCGCTCGACGGCTCGTCCAACTTCGATACCAACGTATCGGTCGGGACCATTTTTTCGGTCTATCGGCGTGTATCTCCCATAGGCACCCCGCCGGATCGGGCCGACTTCTTGCAGGGCGGGCGTCGGCAGGTAGCGGCCGGATACGTGCTATACGGCACCTCGACCATGATGATATTCACGACCGGCAAGGGCGTCAACGGGTTCACCTACGACCCGTCGCTGGGGGAGTTTATCCTGTCGCATCCGCAGATCATTTGTCCGGCCGACGGGCAGGTGTACTCCTGCAACGACGGTTATTTTTTGGGTTACGACACACCCATTCAGCAATATTTAATGCAGTGCCGGGAGCGGGGCTATTCGGCCCGCTATATTGGTGCGTTCGTGGCCGATTTCCACCGGAACCTGTTGAAGGGCGGCATATACCTGTACCCAAGCACGACGCAGCATCCGCAGGGAAAAA
This sequence comes from Spirosoma sp., assembly GCA_043737755.1. Lineage (GTDB taxonomy): Bacteria > Bacteroidota > Bacteroidia > Cytophagales > Spirosomataceae > Spirosoma. The sequence goes on along the minus strand of JAYTAC010000696.1, from coordinate 3,730 downwards.
TCCGGCTGCTCTACGAAGCCTTTCCGATGGCGTTTTTGTGCGAACAGGCCAATGGCCGGGCCGTCGACAACAGCCGGGCGATCTTAGACATTCCGCCCGCCGACCTGCACGAGCGCACCCCGATCTACGCGGGTTCGGCAAACATGGTGGGCGAACTCATCGAACTACAGCGGGTACTGGCCGGGGAAAGTGCGTTGCTGTGCTGACAACAGGACCGGTTGGTGAGCAGCAGCATAATCGAGGGCGTACATCATTCGGCGAAAAGCACGTTCAAGTCCAGCACCAATCCCGACAAAACACCCGACGATAATTGTCCTTCGTCAATGGATGCGGCACTGAGTAGTCGGTACTGCCCGTCGGTGAGCGCGTAGATTTCGATGAAGTTGTCGGCGGGGTCCACCAACCAGTATTCCTGTATACCGAAGCATTCGTACAACGCTTTTTTGGTGACACGGTCGCGGTAGATGGAGGAGGGAGAGATCACTTCCACGACCAATGTTGGTGCGCCCATGATGTTATCCTGGGTTATGAAATGAGTTTTGCTCAATCCCAGATAAACCAAATCAGGCTGAAGACCCGTATGATCGTCTAGGATGACATCCAGCGGTCCGGGCAAAACTTCTCCTGATCTGTTCTCGCTGGCGAACGCGTGAATAGCCGTCGATAAGGAACCCGTAACCGATTGATGGCGGGGTGAATAAGCCTTTCTGCCGACAAGTTTCCCTTCTATCAATTCGTACAGCGACCTGTCGTCCTCATCGAATTCCATCTGGTGGAACTCGGCAACAGTCGATTTCTAAATCTCGACGGCTTCCATCTGAGTAATTGATTGGCTGATAATCAAAGATACTATTTTAAGGCACCACTGCCGAAGCGGTCGTAGCCAGAATCTACCATGGGGATTTGCGGGGCGTTAGGGTAATCGTAATTTTGGCCGTTGAACAATACCCGTATGAACCCAAAACCTCGCCCAAACCACCATCAATACCTAAAAACGTTGCGTAGCATGACCGATGAACAACGACTGCTGAAAGCGTTTGAGTTGTCGGACTTCACTAAGCAGCTTTTCAGGGCAGGGCTGCGGGAGCGGTTTCCCCAAAAAACAGAAGCCGAACTTCACCATCTATTCTTAGAACGTCTTGAAAAGTGTCACAATCAGAATTATTAGTCTTTGTTCTTAATTTGTTGACTGATCTGCGCATTCCGTATATGGTGACGGGGTCAGTAGTGTCAAGCATACAGGGGGAACCCCGCTCGACGCACGATATTGATATGGTGATCATCCTGGAAAAGCAGGCTGTTAGATTGCTAAGCCAGTCATTTGTCAAAGACGTTTTCTATATCAATGAGGATAGCATGATGGAGGCTATTGACCGGCAAAGCATGTTCAATCTTATTGACAGTACATCCGGCAACAAGGTCGATTTCTGGCTGCTGACGAATGACCCGTTCGATCAAACTCGTTTCGCTCGTCGGCGCAACGCCGAGGTGCTGGGGTTAGACAATTTCTATGTCACGACTCCTGAGGATACCATACTCAGCAAGCTACGCTGGGCCAAACAATCCGGTGGGAGTGAGAAGCAATTGACTGATGCTACCCGAGTTTTTGAGATGCAGTTTGACCGGCTCGATATTGACTACATCAAACATTGGATAAGTCAACTGGCTTTACAAACACAATGGGAGCAGCTTATCGGCCAGGCCGATCCATACTGACCCTGTTCCATATGTCAGACAATAACCCCCTTGATCCCCTTTTATGACTTCCCAAACCCTCGACTCCCCGACCCGGCAGCGCGTTGACCAGTGGCTCAGCGGCAACTACGACGCCGATACCAAAGCATCCATTCAGCACCTGATCGACTCGGGCAACACCGCCGAACTGACCGACGCCTTCTACCGTGACCTCGAATTCGGAACGGGCGGGCTGCGGGGTGTGCTCGGCGTGGGGTCCAACCGCATGAACCGCTATACCGTTGGAGCCGCCACGCAGGGACTGTCCAACTACATCCTCTCGGCGTTTCCGGGCGAGGACATCAGCGTTGCCATTGCCTACGACAGCCGCCGGATGAGTCCCGAATTTGCGCGGTTGGTGGCCGATATTTTCACGGCCAACGGCATCAACGTTTATCTGTTCAGTGCCCTGCGCCCCACGCCCGAACTCTCGTTTGCCATCCGGCAGTTGGGTTGCCAGAGCGGAATCGTCGTCACGGCTTCGCACAACCCGCCCGAGTACAACGGCTACAAAGTGTACTGGAACGATGGCGGACAGGTGGTATCGCCCCACGACAAGGGCATCATTGCCGAGGTGAGCAAGATTACGTCGGTCGATGCCATCAAGTTCGAGGGGGTGCCGGAGCGCATTCAGCTAATCGACGAGGAAATCGACGCGCCCTACGTGGAGCGGCTCAAATCCAATGCCGTCAACCCCGACGCGATCCGGCGGCAGGCCGATCTGAACATTGTCTACACGCCCATTCACGGCACGGGTATCACGCTCGTGCCACGTACGCTCGAAGCATTGGGGTTCACCAACGTGCACATTGTGGAAGAACAGGCCGTGCCCGACGGTAACTTCCCGACGGTGAAATCGCCGAACCCCGAGGAGCGGGCGGCCATGCAGCTTGCGCTCGATCTGGCCAACAAATTAGACGCTGACCTCATCATGGCCACCGACCCCGACGCCGACCGCGTGGGTGCGGGTGCCCGCAATCACCACGGCGAGTTTGAATTGCTGAACGGCAACCAGATGGCCAGCCTGATTATTTATTACCTGCTCAACGCCTGGCGCGACGCGGGCAAGCTAACGGGCAAGGAATTTGTGGCCAAGACCATCGTCACCACCGACCTCATCGACCGGATTTGCGAACGCTACGGCGTCAACTGCTACAACACGCTCACGGGCTTCAAATACATTGCCGAGGTCATCCGCGAACTCGAAGGCAAGGAGCAGTTCATTGGCGGGGGCGAAGAAAGCTACGGCTACCTGATTGGCGATTTCGTGCGCGACAAAGACGCCGTAGCGAGTTGCGCCATGATTGCGGAACTGACAGCATCGGCCAAAGACCGGGGTCTGAGCCTGTTCGACCTGCTGATGGCGATGTACCAGGAAAACGGGTTCTACTACGAAGCACTCGTCTCACTGACTAAAAAAGGCAAAACCGGCGCCGAAGAAATTCAGCAGATGATGGCTGATTTCCGGGCCAACCCACCCCAGGAAATTGCCGGGTCGCCGGTGGTGCGGGTGGACGATTACAAAAGCCTGATTCGCCGTGAATTCGGGCGGTTGGACGCCCAAACCGAGCAGTCAACGACTATCAAGTCGGGCAGCATGGGCATCGAATCATCCAACGTGCTCCAGTTTTTCACCGCCGACGGCACGAAAGTCTCGGCCCGGCCCAGCGGCACCGAACCCAAAATCAAGTTCTACGTCAGCGTGGTAGAGCCGCTCGCCAGCAAGGAGGCCTTCGACGATACGTATGCCCAACTGAAAGCGAAGGTGCAGCGGGTGGTTGATGAATTGCAGCTAACGTAAGCAAATCGGCAAACCGTACTGGTTTTGCCAAAGCCCGGCCACTTCGGTGAGCCGGGCTTTGGCGTGTATTATGGTATTATTAGAATTTATAGAAAAGTAATTAGAACCATGACGCCTGCCGCTTTACAATGAAACAGTCTATTGCCTTCTCAATTTCACCTAAACGAATCACAAGTTCATGAGAAACTTCTTACT
>JAYTAC010000695.1:0-7088 GCA_043737755.1 Spirosoma sp. | reverse complement strand
ACAGCCCGGCGTCTTTGAGCTTTTGCGCCTGACTTTCGGTGAGCATTCCGAGCGTACAGCACACTTCCAAACCCATCTCGTTGACGCCCTGCACCATGTCGAGCACCTTGTCGAAGTCGCGGTTATCGCGCACTTCGCGCCAGGCCGCGCCCATGCAAAAGCGGGTGCTGCCGGTGTCTTTGGCCCGCTGCGCGGCCGTCAGCACTTCGTCTACTTCCAGCAGTTTGTGCACCGTCACGGCGGTGTGGTAGCGGGCGGCCTGCGGGCAATACGCGCAATCTTCGGGACAGCCGCCCGTCTTGACCGACAGCAGCGTACAAACCTGCACCTCCTGCGGGTCGTGGTGCTGCCGGTGAACGGTAGCGGCCCGGTACACCAGATCAAGCACGGGCGAGTTATAGATATCAGCGATTTCGGCGCGGGTCCAGTCGGTACGGATGTGAGTCATAAGCGGTCCGCCGTTGCGGTCGATAAGTCGTAAGTCAGAAACGGGATTGCCCGTGCGGTCAAAAATAGGTTGTGGGGGTGTACGGGACAAGTTCCTGTTTATTCTTCTAAAATCATTTGTTCTACTTCCTGCCGGGCTTTTTCCAACTCGTCTTTTGCTTCCTGACGGAGTTTCTTTGCGCTGCTTCGTAAATCCGTAATCGTTTGGGCGATGGCTTTCTGCTGCTCGACGGGTGGAACCGGAATGAGCAAGCCGCTCAAAACGCCGTTGTTTACGCCCGACTGATTGTTCCAGTTCGTGCAAATGCGGAAAAACACTTTTTGCCGCTGGTAGAGATTCAACAAGTGCGCTAAATAATCGGGATGCAAGCTGCCCGCCGTGCCGATCCGCGTCATGTGGTTGGAGCAAAAGTAGTCGTCGTCGTCAAGATCAAACAGCACCGACTTTCCCACCAACTCCTGGCTGTTTGTGTTGTTGAACAGCACCCCACCCGGTTGCATAATATCGCCCGGACGTTTCGTCAAAGCGTCGCGATGAGTGTACACGTTGCGGTCGAAAACCAGTTCGCGGGCGTCGGTGAGGTTCGTTGGGCGGAGTTGAATAACCGCAACGGCAGACCGATCACCTTCGTCAGTTGATTGGTCGCCTTTGCCAGCCGCAAACCCGGTCTGGAAATACGCCACGTGCCGACTCAACGGCTCAACCGGGTAGCGACCCGCCGGTACCTGATCCAGGAAGTTTTTGTAGAAAAACAACGGGTCGAACCGTTTGCCGCTGCTTTCGGAGAAGTTGACCGTAAACATCCGGTGTTCCAGCGCGTCGTCGGCTTCCGGTACGCTGATGCCCAACTCCGTCAGCAAGTAATTATCAATGCGGGAAATCTGCTCAGTGGCTTGGGCTTCTTTTTGGGTTTTATACTCTCTTGATTTTGCTACATATTCAACAATATTTCTCTGTACTCCCAAGGGGGGAAATGGAATTTTGAGTTGCTTAATTTCTTCGGCGTTAATATTCGTCATGCCAGCAATCTGCCGACTAATGCAATCAATCTGGAGTCTGCCAATCGGTGAATTGAGAAAGACAGACGTGTATTGTGGGAGTAGATGACGTTCATTCAACCGTACCCTAATGATGTAAGAAGCATACACCCACGTTCCTTCCTCTGAAAAAACTGCACATTTACCTACCAACTCTTTTGAATTCGTCCGATTAAAAAGCAAATCGCCCTTGTTCAGTTTATATGTATTTGTGTCTCGGTCAGTCAGTTCTATATATTTTGTGTTGGACAAATCAAGCACTTCATCCTGTATGTTGTTCATTCTAATGACTGGACACCCTATCTCTTCTTTTGAAGCGAGAGAAGAAGTACCGTACTGTATGAAATCAATACCATCAATTAACCTTCTGACAGGATATTTAGAGGTGTTCAACTTCTGCTGAACTATACTGTTGAGGTAGTTGAAATTGGGATCAAGCCTTCCTTCAATCTGGCTTTTTTTCACCAGAAACGTGCTTTTCAACTCACTGCTTATCTCAAACGCGCTCATAATCTTTCGGTTTTGTCAACGTGTTGAATGAAGCGCTTGAGTTCGCGGCTGATGGCAGTCAGTTCGTTTTCAGCGATTTCTTTACCCGTAGCGTCGTAACCAATTTTGTCGGCAATGGCCATGAAAATAGGGTAGTCGGCCAATGCCTTCTGTTTCTCGTCCTGATACAAATCTTCCAATTGTTCTTTGAGATCGTTGATCCGCTGCGTGTAGTCGGCAGTGATTTCGGACTTCCAGGCTTTGAACGTCTCAGTAGCTTCGATGGCTTTCCGGTCGTAGAAACCGGTAGCGTTTGTGAATCCGTCGTGCTTGCGCAAAACGTTCTTTTTCTCAACGTCCAGCGCGTCTACCTGCTGTTCGTATGTTTTCTCGGCTTTGATCCGGCTTTTCAGGGCCTGCTTCTGATCGGCAATTTTCTCGCTCGTGGCCTTGCTCCATTTGCGCAAAAACAGCACCGAGCTTTTCACGTTGGCCCCCGTGTGTGAGAAAGCGTCCTGCGGCATCGACACCACGGCCACAATCCGGTACCAGTTTTCGATCTGATCCCGCACGTACTGCAAGCTGTTGTTGGTCAAGATACCGTCGGGGATGATAACGGCCATGTAGCCGCCTTCGCGCAGGAAGTTGTGGCACTGCTCAATGAACAGGACTTCGGTACTCTGATTGGCCCGGTTCTCAACGGCCGAACTTTTGAGGTCGAGCCAGTTGGCTTCTTTCACGCCAAAATTATACTGGTTCAGGTACGCACGTTCGGCCTGCCGCACGGTGGAGCCGAAGGGCGGGTTGGTAACGATCACGTCAAATTTGTTGTAGTCGAAACCGGCGTTGCCGCTTCGTTTTATCAACTCTGCGCTTTTTAGGAGACCATCGGCGGCAATGATGTTGGTGTGTCCGTCGTCGTGAATAATCATGTTCATCTTGGCGGTGCGGGCAATCTGCTCGTTGATTTCGATGCCGTACAGATTCTTTTCGGCGAAGTCGTGCCAGAATTTATAGTGCTGCTGGCGGTCGTCGGGGTCAGTTTCCCATTTCGGGTAAAACTCGGCTGCTTCGTTTCTGACCTTTTCGAGGGCGTACAGCAGGAAACCACCACTCCCGCACGACGTGTCCAGCACCCGCGACGTATTGGTAATCGGCATAACCTCCACAATGAATTTAACGATGTTGCGGGGCGTAAAAAACTGACCGAAGTCGCCCCGGAAGTAGCTACCCATAAACTCTTCAAATGCCCGTCCCTTGCTGTCGAGGTCGGTTTTGCTGAGGTTAATGGATTCGAGGTAGCCGACTACCGTTTTCACTTTCTGGGGCGTGAGCCGAATTTCATCTTTGAACACTTCGGGGTCGCGGGTTTGACCTTCTGCGTAGAGTCCCTTGATGCGTTTGTAGAGTTCGGCCGTAGTCTTTTCGTCGGCGGTAACCTTGCCTTCGGCTTCTTCGCTAATAATCTGAAACTGGTAGGGTTCTCCCGTTTTGCGGGGATGCCGTTCGTCCCAGATTTTGCAAAAGATCAGTTTATCCAGCTCATCGAAGGCTTCGGATGGATTGAGTTCACCCCCGGCCCAAAGCGATTGGTGCGCCTGCCGGAACCGGCGGGTCAGTTCATCTTCGGTAACCGTTTCGAGTTCAAAGAACTTCTGTTTGCCATAGGTAGCCGCACCGTCCTGTACGTCATCCTGCTTAAATCCACCTTTGGCGTACTTGTACTGAGCCAGCTTCTCGACCCCGAATTGTGGAATGTCGGATTCGTCTTTGCGCTCATCTTTTCCCTTGTTGACCGTAAAGTAACGGTCTTTGATACCCGACGTTATCCAAAGAAACTTCACATTTTTAGGCGTGGCGAATGCGTAGCTAAACGTCTGTTCAACAGCCTGTTGAAATTCAAGTTCGGAGACTTCGGGCCGTTTGCATTCAACGATGATTTTGGGTTCGAGACATTCGTCATCGTCGTATACAATCAGATCGGCCTCTTTGGTCGAAGACCCCATCGGGACCGTCACAAACTGCCGGATACGCCGGACGGGTAGCCATAAACCAGAATCAGCTTAAGGAACGTCTCCGCCTGAACCTGTTCCTCGGGGTTGGTATAATTCCGCTTCTTATTTTGAAAAACGTAGGTAATTGACTTTCGCTCAGCGTCGAAGCGTATGTAGCCTTCTTTCAGGCCATTCTCAATCAAACTCATCACAAGGATAGGGATGCAGTAGTATAAACAGTTGCTTGTGGCAACCTCACCTCACAAATATAGGCTTCAACCGGCCACAGCAGCCAGTTTCAGGTCGCGTCTAAGCAAATACGGCTCTATTCCGTTCATGAATACCCCCGTTTGACTGTACTTTGAATTCTTGAACTGTTTCGGTAGTTTTACCATCAAAGGCACTACTGATGAGCACACCCCGCAAAACCCGTTCGGACAAGAAAGTTGGCACTATTGAGAAAGAACTGGGCATCAAGTTGTACGGTACCGATGGCCGTAAGATACGCAAAGACAAGACCCTGGGTGAGCTGCGTAAAAAGAAGCAGACGGTAGGTACTAAACGCAAAGCACCGGCGGGAGAGTTGACCGAGGATCAAAAATTGGCGGCAAAAGTCAAGATTCTAATGCACCCAAAGTCAAAAATTTCTGATTTGAACAAAATTCGGCAGGCGATCCGCAGTCTCAAATAAACATGGCCGAACCCGCTCTCTATCAGCGTAATGTTTTCATCAATTGCCCCTTCGACGATACGTATAAACCACTCTTCCAGGCAATCATTTTCACGGTACAGGCGTGCGGATTCCGCCCCCGTTGCGCTCAGGAAGACGACAACACAGGCGATATCAGAATTCAGAAAATCATTCGCATTATCGATGCCTGTCATTACGGCATTCACGATATCTCGAAAGCAGATTTAGATAAAAATACCCAACTCGCCCGGTTTAATATGCCGTTGGAGTTGGGTATTTTTATTGGAGCGCACCATTTTGTCTCGCCCAAACACTACAACCGAAACAAGAAATTTATCGTGATGGACTCAGAGCAATATCGCTATCAACGATTTATTTCTGATATCAACGGTCAGGACATCAAGGCGCATAGCTTGGAAGAAGGCAGGGTTGTGCAACACGTGCGGGACTTTCTGGCTACCAGTTCGCGTACTCAGCTTGCCGGTGCGGATTACTTAACCCAACAGTTTAACCTATTCAAGGACCGACTGCCGGAAATCTGCCGTCAGTTAAGATGGACGGTCGAGCAACTTACCTTTATTGATTACGTCAACTGCATTAACGTCTGGCTGGAGGAGAACCCGGCCTAAAATTCTTCATTCCAAACAGCAACCGCGTCAGGTTGAACGGTCGGATGAGCAGCAGGTACAACGTCACGCAAACAGCTAACGACGAAAGGCTTACGACCAGAAACCCGTCGTAAACGCTGAGGTTAGTCTTAATCAGTACATAACAGCCGATGAGGACAATCACCGTCTGATGCAGGATGTAGAACGGATAAACGGCTTCGGTCAGGCACTTCAGAATCAGCTTTCCAATCCAGGACGGGCTAACGTTCAGATACCGGTAGCGTACCCCGTAGTCACCAGCACCGAAAACTACATCAGGCAACTGCACAATCTATGGTTTTTTCTGCACTTAGCAAATTAAAATTATAATAATTCTACAGAATCAATACTAAATACGGCAAAAGTGAATTTGTACCTCTATAACTTACGGTTATGCCCTCCTATATTTGTTCAGCATAGTGTACCATTAACCCAATCCACTGTACGATCATGGCAAAGTCGAAATTAGAATACATCTGGCTCGATGGCTACAAACCCACCCAAAGTCTGCGTTCCAAAACCAAAATCGAAGCCGATTTCTCCGGCGACCTCGACGACTGCCCGACGTGGTCCTTCGACGGCTCGTCGACCGAGCAGGCCCTTGGCGGCTCGTCGGACTGTCTGCTGAAACCAGTCTACCTCTGCCCCGATCCCCAGCGCAAAAACGCGTTCTTGGTCATGTGCGAGGTGATGAACGCCGACGGAACACCCCACGCCACCAACGGCCGCGCCACGATTGAAGACGACGACAATGATTTCTGGTTTGGTTTCGAACAGGAGTATTTTCTGTGGGACGCCGAAACCGACAAGCCGCTGGGTTTCCCGGTCGACGGATTTCCAAGCCGTCCGCAGGGACCGTACTACTGCGCGGTTGGTGCGCAGAACGCCTATGGCCGCGACATCGTGGAGGAGCACCTCGACGCGTGTTTAGACGCCGGACTGAACGTCGAAGGCATCAACGCCGAAGTCGCCACAGGGCAGTGGGAATTCCAGATTTTTGCCAAGGGTGCCCGCGACGCCGGGGATCAGATTTGGGTGGCCCGCTACCTGCTGGAGCGCATCGGCGAAAGCTACGGTGTCTGGATCAACTGGCACTGCAAACCCCTCGGCGACAGCGACTGGAACGGCTCGGGGATGCACGCCAACTTTTCGAACTCGGTCCTGCGCACGGCCGGTAACAAAGAAACCTACGACACCATCTGCAACGCCTTCGCCCCCGCCGACATCATCAAAGCCCACATCGACGTGTACGGAGCCGACAACGACCTGCGGCTGACCGGCAAGCACGAAACGCAGTCCATCAGCCAGTTTTCCTACGGCATTTCGGACCGGGGGGCATCCATCCGCATCCCCATCGCCACAGTGGAGCGCGGCTGGAACGGCTGGCTCGAAGACCGACGGCCCAACTCAGCCGCCGATCCGTACAAAGTAGCCGCCGTCATCATCAAAACCGTTAAATCGGTGGACGTGCTGGAAACGGCGTAGATTCCCGAAACCCTGCCAGTGGTCTGGTAAGACCTTGGTAGTGGTTGAATAGCAATACGCAAAACTCAACCACTACCAGGGTCTTACCGGACCACTGGCAGGGTTTTAATCAAAAGCCCGACTACGCAAGTAGCCGGGCTTTTTTGTGTCTCAACCCTGGCTACACAAATAGTATATTTAGTCTATATTTTTAAGTATGTGTATATCCCTGAAATAGCTTGACAAATTTAGGACTCATTTTGGGTCACAGCTACCCGATTGGTAGGTTGTACTTTCCCAACTTACCTACCTTGGGCC
>JAYTAC010000694.1:0-7092 GCA_043737755.1 Spirosoma sp. | reverse complement strand
CGTGGATGCAAACACAGTCAACATCGCCAAAGCTGACGGCGGTAACGAGACCGTCAGGGGCAAAAACATCGTGATTGCGACCGGCTCGAAACCCATGTCGTTTCCGTCGATGCCACTCGACAAAAAGCGTGTTCTCACCTCGACAGAAGCACTCACCTTAGAGCAGGTGCCGAAACACATGATTGTCATTGGCGCGGGCGTCATCGGAGCTGAACTCGGCTCGGTGTTTGCGCGTCTCGGCGGCAAAGTGTCGTTTGTGGAATTCGCCGATTCGATGATCCCGACAATGGACAAAACGATGGGCAAAGAACTTCAGAAAGCCATCAAAAAACTCGGTGCCGATTTCTACTTTAAACATAAAGTCACAAAAGTCGAGAACAAAGGCGAGGAGGTCGAGGTAAGCATCGACACGCCCGACGGGAAACAACTCACCCTCACCGGCGACTATTGCTTAGTTGCGGTTGGTCGGAAGCCGTACACCGATGGGCTAAACCTCGAAGCGGCCGGTTTGCAGACCGACCCCAAAGGCAAGATCGACGTCGACGGTTACCTCCGCACGAGCGTACCGCACATCTACGCCCTCGGCGACGTGATTCGCGGGGCTATGCTGGCCCACAAAGCCGAGGAAGAAGGCACGTTCATTGCCGAAACCATTGCCGGTCAGAAGCCGCACATTCACTACCGCCTGATTCCGAACGTAGTTTACACATGGCCCGAGGTGGCAGCCGTTGGTTACACCGAAGAGGAGATAAAAGCGGAAGGTATTCCCTATAAAACCGGCTCGTTTCCATTCAAGGCCCTGGGCCGGGCGCGGGCAAGCATGGACATCGACGGGCTGGCTAAAGTGCTGGCGCACAAGGATACCGACGAAATTCTGGGCGTTCACATCATCGGTCCCCGCGCAGCCGACATCATTGCCGAAGCCGTGGTCGCGATGGAATTCCGGGCCTCGGCGGAGGACATCAGCCGCATGTCGCACGCCCACCCGACCTACACCGAAGCCTTCAAAGAAGCCTGCTTAGCCGCCACCGACAACCGGGCGATCAATATGTGATTTGTGATGCAACAAAAACAAACGCCCGGCTACCTCGCAGTAGCCGGGCGTTTGCGGTTAAAGCAGTCTCAGAAACTCTTCTCTACCACTTTCCTCACTTCGTCCGGCGCGTCGGGCAGGGGGGCGTTTCGCTTAACGATCTTGCCAACCCGGTTGATGATCGTGGCCGAGATTTCGCCCTGAGACCTCAACGATTGCGCCACATCTATCAGTTGTGATTCGGTGAGCAACAGGTGGTCGCCGACAAGGTTATTTTTAGTTGCAAACTCCGCCCACAATGTGGCGTCGCTGTTCACGACGGGCATGTACACAAGGGCAAAATCCCGGCTTCGGTATGCGTTGCGCAGTCGCTGTGCGTCGAGTGCCGCCTGCCGCCCCCCGTCCGACGATGCCGTCGTCAATAACACGTAAATCACTTTGCCCCGGTTGGCTGCTACAAGCTGGTCGAAGAGCGACGAGCCGTTGTCGGCTGCATCGCGGGTAACGAAGATGCCGGGCGAAATCTCCGAACCACTGAGTTTACTCGTTGCAGGTTGCAGCTTCTGAGTTGCCGCCCGGACGCGGGTACTGTCGCCGACTTCGAGTCGGTAGAGTTCATCGAGCGACTGCGCCAACTGAGAGTCGGTCACCTGCGGGCGGGCGTAACTGTAGAGCAGGTTGGCGAAATCGAGCGTCAGGGTAGGCAGCGCATCGGCCAACCAGTAGGCCGTCAGGTAACTGACCGATGCGCTGTCGAACTCCGCCCGGCTGCGCCGAATTAGATTCTCGTAGGCCGCCAACCGCTGAATAGTATCGCTGCTGCGCTTCACTAAACTCTGAAAAAACCGCAGGTCCGATCCTTTCGCCGTATTGTCATTGTCCACGTAGCCACGCAGCCGGGTTTGTTCCGTTTCGGTCAGGTTACGGCCGTAGCGCAGCAGCAATGCAGAGAGTGTTTTCACCGGAAGTCCGGCACCCGAACCGTTCACTTCCGGTGCCGAAGCCCGCTGGGTGGCATATTGCGCAAACTGATTCATGGCCGAAGCCCGTGCCGCCGTCAGCAGCCGGTCGCTGGGTGGCCGAAGCGAATCGTTGAGCGACACGGGCAAGCGAGCAGCGTCGAACATGGCCTTGTCATACACGAATCCGGCCGCGTTGTAGCGGTTGGCGGACTGGACCCAGCGCGATACTAACTGGAACGGCGTTTGGCGGGCGGCAAATTGCCGAAACGGTGATTGGTAGGCAGTCAAGACAGTTCGATACGTCTCGGGGGCGGTTCTGTCGCCCACCTGCTCCGACAGTTTTCTGATATCGGGTTTGTTGGGGAGGGCGGCTTCAAACGCTTTGTACCGTGCAAACTGGCTGTTCACCTGCGCGTTGACCCCACCAAACCGAAACGGAACGACCGCCGTGAACAGCGAGTCAGCATCGACGTCGATGCTCAATGTGCCGGGCGTGGCTAAAAACGCGGTCGAAATGCGACCGTAGTTGAAATACATCTCCTCCTGCGGATAAATCAGCGGCAAGGCCACCCGGAACGTACCATCAACGTTGAGCCGGGCCGGGCGAACCAGTTCCTGGCTGGCTTGCAGAATATTGTTGCGGCTCACTACTACCGTTGGCGACTCACGGTAGAGCCGGGCCGACAAATTCAGAATCCGCCCCGTCACAATTACAGAGTCGGAGACTGGGCGGTTTGTGGTCCGGCTTTCCAGTTGGGCAAAGGAGAAAGAAGGAATGAGCAGGCAAAAAAGGAGAAGTGTTCGCATGGAGCAAATAACGAATATCGACCTCACTTTGTCTTTATCCCGTGGTACTGTTCGTCTTCCTGATAGTCCCGGCGAAGGGGGTGGCCGTTCCAGTCTGTGGGAAGCAGAATCCGGCGCAAGTCGGGGTGGCCCGTGAAGTTGATACCCATAAGATCGTAGGCTTCGCGCTCGTGCCAGTCGGCGGTGCGCCAGATGTGCGACACGCTCGGCACCGATGGCAGAGACTGTCCCCCGGCGTTACGCGGCACAACGACTTTGAGCATTAAGTTGTGTTTGTAGGGGATGGACGTAAGGTTATACATCACCTCCATTGTGTTAATCTCCGGTCCGTTGTCAATGCTTGTGATACAGGCTAACAGGTCGAAAAACAGCCGGTCGTCGTCGCGCAGAAACTGGCAAAGCTCAACCAATTTTTCAACAGGCACGGTCAGGTAAGGCTGCGGATTGGTAGTATTGACCGGGAGCGTATCCGGGGCGAAGTGGGCCTGTAGGACGGTGTGTATATCTTGAAACGGCGTGTTCATAACTAAAAGGCAAAGGGGTTCCTGCGAGGACCGGACCGGGTATCAATAATGTTCAGGGGACGAATCGTGTCATCATCCTCAATCAGGTAATACAAGTAATACCTTTTATTGATGAGCCGCTTCCGAATTTGTGGATTCTCAACATGTCTTATTCCAACGTACAGCTAATTGTCAATCACGTCCAACTGCCGAAAAAACTGGTCGACGAACATATTAACCGCTTCTACAGATCTATTCCCTGAGAGGAACTCAACAATAGCGTCAAAATCTTCGGTAGTCGTTTCAGACCAAATTAGTTAGTTAGCCATTTACGATACCGGCACTTCATCTCCTCGTTTGAAATGGTTTTGCCTTCTTTATGCTCCTGAATGGCCTGATTGAGTCGTTGCCGCTGCGCATCTGTTAAATCAGTGAGCGTAGCCAATTGAGGAGATTGGTCCGCCCAAATTTCATTAGCAGTTTCTAATAATTGCTCCAGTCCTGGCTCGCCCTCAATCTGATCCACCAACTGATGAATGCGGCTTTTCATTTCCTGAATGCTCATCACGTTATTCGATTCGTCTATTGAAAGATACGAGAAATCCGTCAACCCTGCATTACGCTAACCAAGCTAACCACTGCATCCAATTCTCGACCCAAAACAAGAACTTGGTGGCGAACTTAGCCGCCGGAGCCGACGACGGTTCGAGCGTCAGGCTGTTGTTGTTCAGGTTGGTATCCATGTAAATTTTCTGATTCGGGTCGACGGTCGCCCAGACAACATCGGCTTTCTGGGTGAGCGTGAACGTCCATTGGCGGGCTTTACCATCCCAGAATAGCGTCACTTCCTTGCCGTTGTCGAAGTGAACCCGCACGTCCACCGGCATCTGCCCGTCGGCGTTGCGCTGAACCGTCACGGTCGATTGCTGCCGACCGGTTGACTGCTTATTTTTGATCGAACGCAACTGATAGTCAACGACCTGATCGCCGTAAAGGGCCTGATCAAAAAACCAGTTCATATCAGAGCCGTATTTACTGCCCAACCGTTTCGACACAATCTCGTTGACGATGGCGATGAAATTTTTGGCGTTGGGGTGTTTGAACCGCCAGCGGATGAAGTACGTCTGCATGATCTCGTCCATCACCCGCCTGCCCACCAATCCCTCCAGCGTTCGGAGCCAGGTTGCCGTTTTAGAATAGGTTAATACCCCATATTGACCGTCGGGCAGTTGCCACGTGTTGCCGAACGATGAGCCAACGGCGGGGTTGTCCCGATGCACGTAACCATCCCGCGAACTTTCCATGTCGCCCATCCCGAAGCCGAACAGGTCGATTTGCGACGAGCGGGGGCCGTACCACTCGTCCATTATCCGGCCTTCGTAATACTGGTTGAATCCCTCATCGAGCCACGCTTCCTCAAACTCATTACTGGCCAACAACTGCATAAAGTACTGATGGCCAAACTCGTGCACCGTCACAAGTTCCGGAAAACGGGCACCGCCGGGCAGAAACCAAGCTGTTCCGGCGGTGATAAACGTGGGATATTCCATGCCCGCCGAACCGCTGCCGTGCAGGGGCGGGTCCACCACGGTCAGGTTCGGGAAGGGGTACTTGCCGAGGTGTTTGTCGAAATAAGCCAACGCCCGTTTGACCGCGTCCATGTGCCGCCCGGCTTGATGCAGATGCTCTGGCTGCATTAGTAATTCGATTTGAACTGCACCACCCAGGGGCCGTTTCCACTGCCCGTTAACCACCTGAAAATGGGACGAAGCTGTCCACGCAAAGTCGACAACGTCTTCGGCGTGCCAACGGGTCATTTTGGTGTTGTTGGGACCGGGTTTCTCGCCCGTCATCAAGCCCGTGGCACCGACCCAGTATTCGGTCGGCGTCGTAATATTGACGTCATACACGCCGTAGTCAGCGTAGAACTCCGAATCGGCATGAAACTGATGGCAGTTCCACTGACCCGTTACGGCCGGTCGGAAGGCCGCACCCTCGACGGGTCGGTAACGAGTTCCGGCTGGCTCATACACGCCAATCTTGGGGAACCACTGCCCTACCAGGAAATAGTCGCGGCTGAAGCCCGTCCGGGCGAATATTTTGGGCAGTTTGGCCCGAAACCGGATGTCGAGCACGATGGTCTCTCCCGGTCCGACGGGTTTGTCGAGCGGCACCCGAATCACGGTGCGGTCGTCCTTATTTCCGTCGTCGGGCTGGATGAACTGATAAGCCAACGCCTGACCGCCACGCACTTTCATCGACACGATATCGACAGAGCCGTAGGAATTCCCCGCTGCATTCCGGTCGATCTCGTTACCCCGCAACTGCCCGCCCGACTCGCGCATGAACGTCGATTTCTCATCGCGGAACGCGTTCAGGTACAGGTGAAACCGCAACTCCCGGATCACGTCGTCCGACGGATTACGCCAAGTAAGGGTTTCGCGACCGGTGAGTTTTTTGGTCGCCGGATCGAGTGTCACGTCGATTTGGTAGTTAGCCAGACGCGGGCTGAGGGGCACGGGGAAGATGGGCTTCGGCGTTTGGGCGAAGCCGACAGTTCCAACGTTCAACGCGAGCAAAAATACAAGCCGTTTCATAATCAGGAGAGTCTGTTACGACTGCGGGACGCGGGACTTGATACGATTCAGCAATTCTTCGGCGCGTTGAATGAGCGGGTCAATTTTGAGGGCTTCCTGGTAATGACGGTCCAGTATTGTACGCATCTGTTTTTCAACGCTGTTACACTCATCGTCCGAAAGCCGATAGTAGTATAACAGCAGGTCTCCTTCAATGATCCGTTTTTCAACGGGATGGCTGGCATTCGCAATTCGCTGCATGTAAAATGCAGCTACTTCTGTGGGTGTACTCATTAGTTTTCTCTGTTTTGGGGTCGATTGATCGTCTGTCTGAGCATGTCACGGTACATCACCGCTTTGTCAATTAGAAACCGGTAGTCTTTCTCCGAACCGTCAGGTGGATAATTTATCAACTGCTTCTCAACTTGCGGAATAGCTTTCTCCAAAAACGCCTGCAACTCCAGCAAATCGTTCTGTTCGTCGTCGCTCATTGTAATTCGGTGGAGTACTGAGTCAAATATACCCATTTTCGGTCGTCGTCGCCCAAACCAACGACCGTCCAATCAGTTGAATCAGTGCAACTAACCAATCGGTTTAACTTCGGTATGATGACTCCGACCGCAACCCGCGCCTTCAGCAATCCCCTGCTCGATTACGGCCCCGACCCCTGGGCCGTGTGTCAGGACGAATTCTATTACTACCTGCATTCGACCGCAACGGACGTAACTATTTGGAAAACGTCCGACCTGACGCAACTCGCCGACGCCGAGCGAAAAATCGTCTGGACGCCCCCCGAAACCGGACCATGCGCCAAAAACATCTGGGCGCCCCGGCTGCACCGCATCGACGAGGTTTGGCATATCTATTTCAGTGCCGACGACGAGCGGGGCATGGGCGAACGGCAGCGTATGTTCGTGCTCGAAAACGAGTCCGTCAACCCAATGTCGGGTAGCTGGACACTGAAGGGCGAACTACGACTTCCCGACGCTAAGTGGGCCATCGACGGCACCACGTTTGTGTATCGGGAGCAGCGGTATTTTGCGTGGGCGGGTTGGGCGGGCGACGATAACCGGCAGCGGAATATTTACCTTTGCCGGATGACCAACCCGTGGACCGCTGGGGATGAACGAGTTGCGCTCTCGGAGCCGACGCTGCCCTGGGAGCGATACAACCACGACCCGGACCCCGCCAGCAACCGCAACGACATTGTC
>JAYTAC010000693.1:0-2889 GCA_043737755.1 Spirosoma sp. | reverse complement strand
ACTAACTAACTCATAATCAACCTTACAACAAGTCTAATAAACCCGCTCTCGTATCAAACGGCCAAACCCAAAATAGCGGCCACAAATTACTGATTATGAACACGGACTCAACGCCCCTTCCCGAACGGGTTCGCCCCCGCACCCTCGATGACGTGATTGGCCAGCGCAAACTGATTGGTCCCAACGGGGCGTTGCGCCGGGCGGTCGAAGCCGGACGACTGCCTTCAATGATTCTGTGGGGACCGCCGGGCGTTGGCAAAACCACGCTGGCCCTGCTACTGGCCGAAGCCGTCAAGCGGCCGTTTGTGGCCCTGAGTGCGATCAATTCGGGCGTCAAAGAAATCCGCGACATCCTGAGCCGACCAAGCGGCACATCCATGCTGGGAATCTTTCCGCCCGTAGTGTTCATCGACGAGATTCACCGCTTCAACAAAAGCCAGCAGGACGCGCTGCTCGGAGCGGTCGAAAAGGGGCAGATCACGCTCATCGGCGCCACCACCGAAAACCCGTCGTTCGAGGTGAACAGTGCGCTGTTATCACGTTCGCAGGTGTACATTCTGGAAATCCTCAGCCGCGACGAGTTGGTGCAGGTCGTGGACCGGGCCATTGCGCGGGATGCGTTTCTACAGTCCAAACGCATCACCGTCGAGTCGTACGACGCCCTGCTGCGGCTGTCGGGGGGCGACGGCCGCAAGCTGCTGAACCTGTTGGAGTTGGTCGCGTCGGCGCACGTATCGGCAGAGCCGCTGGTCATTACCGACGAAGATGTGACGGCGGTAGCCCAGCAGAACATCGCCCGCTACGACAAATCGGGCGAGCAGCACTACG
The DNA here is from genome assembly GCA_043737755.1 of Spirosoma sp. Taxonomy (GTDB): domain Bacteria; phylum Bacteroidota; class Bacteroidia; order Cytophagales; family Spirosomataceae; genus Spirosoma. The sequence goes on along the minus strand of JAYTAC010000693.1, from coordinate 2,061 downwards.
ACATCGTTTCGGCGTTCATCAAATCCCTGCGCGGCTCCGACCCCAACGCGGCTCTGTACTGGATGGCCCGGATGATTGTGGCGGGCGAAGACCCTGTATTTATTGCCCGGCGGATGCTGATTATGGCGTCGGAAGACATCGGCAACGCCAACCCCACTGCGCTGATTATGGCTACCGAAGCGGTGCAGGCCATCCGCACCATCGGTATGCCCGAAGGCCGGATTATTCTGAGTCAGGTAGCGGTGTATTTAGCCACGTCGCCCAAAAGCAACGCGAGCTACGTGGCTATTGACGAGGCCATTACGCTGGCCGAAAAGACTGCGCACCTGCCCGTACCGCTGCACCTGCGCAACGCCCCCACGAAGTTGATGAAACAGATCGGCTACGGCCAGGACTACCAGTATGCTCACGCTCACGAAGGCAACTTCGCCCGACAAAACTTCCTGCCCGACGAGTTGAAGGGTCACAAACTCTACGAACCCGGCCACAATGCCCGCGAACAGGAAATTCGGCGCAGCTTATCAACGTGGTGGGGCGAGTGGTACGGCTATTGAAAACAGCGTCTTAAACGGGTTTGAGCAAATCGTCAAAGGCGTCGGCTTTTTCGTCCAGTGTGAGCAGCGTCTCGACCAGTTGCTGACGAACCAGATTGCGCTGGTAATTGGTATACAGCGTGGCGTCGGCCTGTTCAGCTACCAAATGGGCGTGATGACGCAAAACAGCGCGTCGGGCCGGGATCGTTGTCTGGCGACTCACCACCTGAATAAGAACCAACAACCGGGTCAGTATCACCGTGTTGCCGCCCGCCACGTCCCGAATCTGATCGAGTGCACCGTCCATGATATTGGCAAACGAAGGGTGCCTGGGGATGAATTGCCCGATCGTCGTGGGCTGAAGCTGCCGCTGCACCAAACGCGTCAGCACGGCACACAGGTAGTCGATTGTGAGCACGGCAGTTGTGATATCGCTGGACGAAGGAGACAGGTTTTTGAGGGTAATATCAGTCAACTAGCGAATGCAAAAAGCGATTTCCTCGTCAACCGTCCGGGTCCGGCGAATGCTGAACGCGCTGTTGATCGTCTTCGTGGTCGCTTCGTCAACGGGTCGGTCGAAACCGATCAGCGACACCAGCGGCCCTTGACCAGTCACGAAATCGCCGGTCCCCGCATCGACCCGTAGCGTAATATTATTACTGATGGCGAACCTGGTCAATTTTTGCGCGTCGATCAACTGGACGTAGCCGTGGGCGGTGGCCGGAACTACCTGCACAGATTGGGTGGCATCAACCGGCGGTAAAGCAGGAGTTGTCTCGTCGGCATCGGCGGCTAACCGGTCGGGATACAGCTTGTCAATCGTGGCCAATGCTTCGTCGGCTACGGACGAAACCACGGTGCTGGCCTGAACGGAAAGAGCTAGTGAATGAAATAGATCAGCACCCCAACGCCAACCACGGCCAATGCCATACCCAAAAACACGCTCAATGCCGGCATGAACGGGCCGCCCGCATCGTCTTTGATCCGAATGGTCCATATGATAACGAGGCAGTAAACAAACAACCCCACAAAAAAACCCAGCACCAACTTGCTGGTGACGGCACTCATAAAGTTGCGCAGCACCCGCGCCGTAAGCTGCCCCGATACCTGAGCCAGCGACGAAATGGTCAGCGAGAAGGTGATGCCCGACACGGTAATCATCGACGTGGCAATGGCCGACAGCATCATCCGAATCCCGTCGGCACCCCCGGCGAACGGCTGCGGGTAGTGGCGGGCAAAATCGGCCGTCGATGCGTTGTCGATGCTGATGCAACCACAGGCCAGCCCGATGGCCCCCGCCACCATCAGCATCGGAATGAACCACATGCTGGTTCGCAGCGTGATCAGAAAAGCTTTTAACTGCATGACTACCTGCGTTTGCACGGGTCGTTGACGGGAACACCGATGGCACAAGCGTAACTGTCCATCTTACCGACGGGTTTTATAAACCGGCACCAGATATAAAAAACGTGGCCTGTAAGAAAATACGGGCCACGTTTTTTATGTGTAAAGTCTCTCATTCAAAGGA
>JAYTAC010000692.1:0-2900 GCA_043737755.1 Spirosoma sp. | reverse complement strand
CACCGAGGGGCATCACTCCGTTGCCTGCGCCAAAGGAACCTGCTATGCCGTCGGGGCAACGGGTAAGGTCAGCAGACAGGTGTTTCGATGAGCACCGTTCGGCGCACCATCAGTTGTAACTCACAATGCCCGGCCGCTTTTTGCCGTTATCCTGCCATAGAAAATGACTAATCCATTCGACTACGTAGTGAAAGCGGCTCTGTATCTCCCCATTTTGCTTGCCGGTGCGGTTTTTTACAGCCCCCTGTCGGCCCAGCCCGGCCCACCGACCGGTGCATTCATTTGCAGATACATCGGCGGAGACATGACCCCCAACGTGGTATGTTCGCCCAAGACGCCCTCCAACGGCCACGCCGAAAAGGTGGTAGACCGGATTCTGCGCCCCATCGGGCTGATACGAAACTTCAAGGTAATCGAATGCTCCAATACCGACAATTGCTTTGCCACGGTGCTGAAGGGACAGCGGTTTCTTGTGTACGACGGGGCTTTTATGCAGAAGATTGTGGAGGAAACTGCAACCGACTGGTCGGCCACCAGCATCATGGCGCACGAAATCGGGCATCATTTGCAGGGCCACACCATCGACGGCCGGGGCGGGCAACCCATCAAAGAAATCGAAGCCGACAAGTTTTCGGGGTTCGTGCTGCACCAGTTGGGCGCGTCGCTCGATGAGTCATTGGTGGCGGTGCGGGCACTAGGCGACGAACGCGCTACGGCTACGCACCCCGCTAAACCCGTTCGCATCGACGCCATTCGCAAGGGCTGGTTGGAAGCCGAAGCGATGTACCCAAAATCGCGCACCTCGGGCAAACCGGCCGTCGCTACGGCTCCCCGGACCATCTCGTCGGGCACGGATGGCCGCATCCAAACAACGGTCATGCGCCCGCCGACTGTGTCGAAAGCCCCCGCTGCGCCCAAAGCCGGAACGGTCGGATGCGTGTCGGGCGACTGTGCCGATGGCAAAGGTGTTTTCGTGTACCCAACCCGCGAACGCTACGTAGGCGAGTTTGAAGAGGGTGACAAACACGGCGAAGGTGTCGAATATTACGCCGATGGGAAGCTGAAGTATAAAGGAAACTTCCGCGACAATCTCCGGTCGGACTATGGCGTGTACGTTTACCGCAACGGCGATAAGTACGCGGGCTGGTTTCAAAAAAACGTCCCCAACGGCCGGGGTGCATACACCTTCGCCGATGGGGAGCGCATTGTCGGCACATTCAGGAACGGCCAGCCGGTTCGGTGAGGGTCAAAAATTTACACCTCACGCAGCAAATCGGCTAAGGGGCGTGACTGTTTCTTTCCCTGCTCTATCTCTTTTAACTCCTGAATAGCTTCTTTTAATTCTACCAGTAACTGCTCCTTAGTAGGTGTTTCGTACTCAAGTTCCTCCAGTTTTACGTATTGCGTCTTGAGTTTTTTCCAGTCTGGCATGGGTATGAATACGCCGGTTGGATTGCCTTTACTGTCATGAATGATCTGGAGGTTCATGTACTTTTATGTTTGAAGAAATGAGATCAATCAGCACACGTCAAAACGCCATCATCGTCTTCTCAATGATGTCACAGGCTTCGTGCATCTGGTCTTCGGTGATGACGAGCGGGGGCGCAAACCGGATTTTGTCGCCGTGGGTGGGTTTGGTCAGCAGGCCGTTGTCTTTCAGCTTCAGGCAGATTTCCCAGGCTGTTTCCGAACCCAGATCAGGCCGTTCGGTGACGACGATGGCGTTGAGCAGGCCTTTACCCCGCACCGATTTCACCAACTCGGTGCGCTGAGTGAGAGCGGTCATGCGGGCACGAAAAACTTGACCCATTGCGTCGGCGTTCTCGGCTAATCTCTCGTCTTCCACCACTTGCAGGGCTTCCATCGTAACCACGCAGGCCAGTGGGTTGCCGCCGTAGGTGCTGCCGTGCTCACCGGGCTTGATGGTCAGCATCACCTCGTCCGACGTCATCACGGCCGATACCGGCATAGTTCCACCCGACAGTGCCTTGCCCAGCACAAGCAGGTCTGGTTTTACGCCCTCGTGGTCGCAGGCGACGCGTCTGCCCGTCCGGGCGATGCCCGTCTGTACTTCGTCGGCAATGAAGAGGACGTTGTATCTGGTGCATAAATCACGAACGCCTTTCAGATACCCCTCGTGCGGCACCACCACGCCTGCTTCGCCCTGAATTGGCTCGACCATGAAACCCGCAATGTTAGGATCACTTTTGAAAGCGTCTTCCAGCGCGGTCAGGTCGTTGTAGGGGATGATGACGTAGCCCGGCAGCAGCGGCCCGAAATCGTTGGTACTGCTCGGATCGGTCGATGACGAGATGGCCGCCAGCGTCCGGCCCCAGAAGTTACCGGCCGCGAAAACCACTTTCGCCTGATTTTGCGGAACGCCTTTGACTAAGTACGCCCATTTGCGGGTGAGTTTAAGGGCCGTTTCGCCCCCTTCGGCTCCGGAGTTCATAATCAGGGCTTTGTCGTAGCCGAAAAACTCGCAGAGGTATTTCTCGCAGAGACCGGTCTTGTCGTTGTAGAACGCCCGCGACGTAAGCGTCAGTCGCTGCGCCTGTTGGATCATCGCGTTTATGATGCGCGGGTGGCAGTGCCCCTGACTGACGGCACTGTAGGCCGACAGAAAATCGAAATAACGGTTGTCTTCGACGTCCCAGACGTAGACGCCCTCGCCCCGCGCCAGCACAGCCGGGATGGGGTGATAGTTATGAGCACCGTAGTTCCATTCCAACTGCATGGCCTGGTCGGTGGCGGTGAATGGCATTGTCGTTTCCATAGTCTGTAGCGAGTTTGTTGACTGTGAGTTCGTTGATGGAGAAATAAGCAGCATTTGCAACCAACGGGTTAATCAGTCCGTTTTTACTCAAAAATAAGGCTTCTCCGGCAGACGCCCAAAACCA
>JAYTAC010000691.1:0-2901 GCA_043737755.1 Spirosoma sp. | reverse complement strand
TTCCGCAGGCCTTCGATTTAGTGACCGAATTAGCCGTGTATGAGAAGGCCCCCGAGCAGGTCTCCAACACCGCCGAACAGATGGCCGAAGACGGTTTCGGCCCTAATCCGCTCTTCGGGATGCTCGTCGCCGAAGATTCCGACAATCAGAAAATAGTCGGCATGGCACTGTACTACTTCCGGTATTCGACCTGGAAAGGCAAGCGGCTCTACCTCGAGGACATCATCGTGACGGAGGCTTTTCGGGGCTACGGTATCGGCAAACTGCTATTGGACGCGACCATCGACATGGCCCGTGAAACCGGCTGTACCGGCATGATGTGGCAGGTGCTGGATTGGAACGAACCGGCCATCGGCTTCTACCAGCAGTTTGGCACCCGCTTCGACAACGGCTGGACCAACTGCCATCTGGACTTTTAACTACCCTGATCGCCTATCTTTGCGTTTCCTGGACTTCACATTCAAGCATGACGGATCGTCAACGTAACGCCCTGCGCATCACTGGCTGGGCACTTTTAACCCTGTTCATAATTGCTGTTGTCGGGGGTAGTTATGCTTACTCCAAACGGGAGAGTCTGCTGAAAACCGCCCTCAGCCGGGCCATCAGCAGAGCGAAGCGGGATTATAATCTCGACGTGCGCATTGGCTCGGCGAGTTTTACGGGGATCAGTTCGGTGGCGTTCACAAACGTGTCGGTGGTGCCGCAGGACCGCGATAGTCTGGCCCGCATCGGTCGGGTAGAAGTTGGTGTCCGGTTCTGGCCGCTGCTGGCGGGCAACATCGCCCTGTCGGGAATGACGCTCGAAAACGGATTGGTGCAACTCGTAAGACGCGATACGCTGACCAACGTTGACTTTCTGATCCGCCGAAAATCCCGCGATTCAACCCGCCTTGCCACCCAGCCCGTGGAGACTACCCGCCGGGTCAACCTGTCCAACGTTGCTGAAAAGCTGATCGAGAACATCCTGTCGAAAATTCCTGACGATCTTACTGTTCGCAACTTGGAATTCAGGGGCGTGGACGATGCCGATACGATTAGTCTGCTGACCCAAACGGCTTCCATCAACGACGAGATTGTCGCGTCGACGCTTAAACTCAATGGCAACGAAGCGACCTGGCACATTGCGGGCACGGCCGACCCCGCCGACCGGGAGTATGATCTGGCGTTCTATGCCGACGGACAGGACGGACGCCCCAAACCCCTCGAACTGACGTACATCCAAAAGAAATTCGACCTGAAATTACAGGCCGATACCATCCGGGCTGAACTCCGCGACGTGGACCGCGACGGGGGTGAGTTTCGGCTCGAAGGGGCCGGGTCGGTGCGTAACCTGCGCATCAACCACCCCGCCGTTGCCCGCACCGACGTATTGGTGCCCACGGCGTCGATGGAGGCCAACGTGTTTGTAGGGGAAAATTACGTCGGTATCGACAGCTCCTCGACGCTGCGCCTGGGAGCGGTCAGTGCCCGTCCGTTCGTCAAGTACACCCTTGCCGGTCCCGCCACTGCCGATCAGGAAAATCTACCGGGTAAGGTCTACGACGTGCAGCTTCACACCGATCTGCTCGACGCGCAATCGCTGTTCAATTCGTTTCCGCAGGGGTTGTTCGAGTCGCTGGCGGGTATGCAGGTAGCGGGCAAACTCCGGTATGATCTGGCGTTTCAGTTGGATACGTCCCTGCCCGACTCGGTGAAATTCAACTCCGGCCTGACGCAGGATAACTTCCGGATTCTGAAGATGGGCCAAACCGATTTTGCCGCCATTAACCGGCCATTCGCCTACACGCCCTACGAAAAAGGCAAGCCCGTCCGGTCGATCACTGTCGGCTCCCAAAACCCTGATTATACGCCCCTGAACCAGATTTCGCCCGACCTGCGCAACGCCCTGCTGACCTCGGAAGACTACACGTTTTTTACGCATAGCGGCTTCAACGAAAAAGCCTTTCGGGTGTCGATAGCGACGAATTTCAAAGAGAAATCCTTTAAGCGCGGGGCCAGCACGGTGTCGATGCAGTTGGTAAAAAACGCGTTTCTGAATCGTAACAAGACCCTGTCGCGCAAAATCGAAGAAATTCTCATCGTCTGGCTGATCGAAAACGAGCACATCGTTCCCAAAGAGCGGATGTATGAAGTGTACCTGAACATCATCGAGTGGGGGCGCAACATCTACGGCATTGGCGAAGCGGCCCGGTATTATTTCGCCAAAAGCCCGGCCGATCTGAATCTCGGCGAAAGCATCTTTCTGGCTTTTGTGGTGCCGCGTCCCAAAGCGGCCCTGAACTGGTTTATTCCCGGTGGAACATTACAGACTCGTAACGTGCGCGGCTACTTCAAACTCATCGGCCGCATCATGGCCCGGCGTGGCCTGACCACACCTGATTCGGGGGCTTACGGTTTCTACGACGTGCGGCTGCGCGAAGGTTTGCGTCGGGAGGTGGTGCCGGTCGATACGCTGTTTCAGGGCGACAGCCTGATGACCGACCCGATGGAGGGCGACATGGACGAGGAAGGCGGGGATGGGTTCGGAAATTTCTTCCGTCGGCTCTTCAAGAAGGACAAAACCGACGAAAACCGCAGTGACGATACCGAGCCAGCCGTTCAGCCCGACCGGCGCAGCCCCAGCCGACCCGACGTTATCCCCGGCGAGGTGGCGCCGACCGATACGGTAAAAACCCGGAAACAAATTCGCCAGGAACGGCGCGACCGAAAGCGCCGGGAACGGGACGAGCAGGTGTTGCCGGAGGATGGCGGGACCTGACGCACTGATAGGGCGTCAACCTACTCCAGCAAATCCGGTCGGCGTATTCTCGTTCGTTCCAGTGCTTGCTCGTGCCGCCAGTCGTCGATCTTTGCTTCGTGGCCGGAGAGCAGGATAGCAGGGACCGCGTACCCCTCAAACTC
>JAYTAC010000690.1:0-7124 GCA_043737755.1 Spirosoma sp. | reverse complement strand
TCCCGTGCGTTCAGAAGAAAGCGGAGTGGGCCTTGCGCTGGATCGAAAACGGTTCTTTTGCCGAGCGTTTGATTGCGTTTGCAGCCGTGGAAGGCATTTTCTTTTCGGGTTCGTTTTGCTCGATTTACTGGCTCAAAAAGCGAGGGTTGATGCCCGGTCTGACGTTCTCCAACGAGCTGATCTCCCGCGACGAAGGCCTGCACCGCGACTTCGCCTGTATGCTCTACACCGACCACATCAAAAATAAGATGCCGGAGTCGGCCGTGTACGACATCATCCGCGATGCCGTCGAGATCGAACAGGAGTTCGTCTCCGATGCCCTGCCCGTATCGCTCATCGGCATGAACGCCGAGTTAATGAAGCAGTACATCGCCTTCGTGGCCGACCACCTGCTGACGACGCTGGGTCTGCGCAAAATTTACAACGTTACGAATCCGTTCGATTTCATGGACATGATCTCGCTACAGGGCAAGACCAACTTCTTCGAGAAGCGCGTTGGCGAATACCAGCGGGGCGAGGTGATGGCCAAATTCAAAGCCATGAAAGCCCAGGCCATGCAGCCACAAGGCAACTCGTCCGCAACGCTCGTTGCCGTTGAAGAACCAAAAGGCTTCGTGTTAGACGCTGATTTTTGACTTGTTTTGGCAGTAATCTGAGAAATAGTTCCAGATTACTGCCATTATTATAACCTATAACATAATAGTTATACTGACGCGCTAATAGTTTTCATATCTGCTCATAGTTATAGACAGAAGATAAATAACCTCCCACACCAGATGTCTTATGTATTATCAGATCACGTAAAGCAAAGAGCCAACGAGCGTGGAATTCCTTTGGAAATGATAGACCAAATCATGAATGCTCCACAACAAACCGTTGACGAGACTGAACCTAGACAAAAGGTTTATCAATCAGTTATTACTTTCCCCGAAAATAAGACGTACTTAGTGCGTGTGTTCATCGATACCGAAAAAGAACCAAATGTTGTAAAATCGGTTTATCGAACGTCGAAGCTGGATAAGTATTATGAAGGTAAAGTATGATCGCGAGGTTGATATTCTGTATATCAGACTGACGGACTCACTAATTCAGGAAAGTGATGAGGACCGTCCCGGTATGGTTATCGACTACGACATTCAAGGAATGATCGTCGGCTTCGAAGTTATGAACGCATCAAAACGGATGGCGCAACCAAACTTGGTTGAGTTGGAAATTGCCTAAGCTGCTCCAAACTCACATGGGAACAAAAAATGCCCCGATGACAGGGGCATTTTTTGTTGACTCTGGTACCAGGAGCGGGAGTCGAACCCGCACGGGCTTGTGGCCCACAGGATTTTCGTACCAACTACAGCTTTCGCTGCTCATGACCAAATGCCATGATTTGTGGTCTGGACTTTCTCTTCACCATATCCCATAAAGGGAAACAGGTGCCGCCTATTAAGCCTCTACACCTTCCACGCTAACAATGCGTCAGCGGGCTTGGCTCGGGATTGCCAGTCAGACAATGCCTGATAAGGTTTCCCCGAATTTAAGCGGTTCTACATCGGCCGTTTCCAACCGCGCACTCAACTTTTTAAGTCCGGCGTGTCTACCAATTCCACCATCCCGGCATTTATCCCAACGTATTGGGTATCTACGAAAAAAGCACCGTTGGTCGGTGCCTTTTCGTGGAGCGAAAGACGGGGTTCGAACCCGCGACCTCGACCTTGGCAAGGTCGCGCTCTACCAGCTGAGCTACTTTCGCACGGTCCGCCGTAGCGGTATTGCAATCTGCCATCGTTTTGGCGAATTGTGGATGCAAAAGTAGGGTATTTTCGCTGCTTGTCAAGTCTGAGATCCGAAAACTTTTGGTGAAGGCTGGTTGAACAGGTCTGAAAACTGATTCCGAATGGGTCAGGGCAAAGGCAAATTCCAGAAATGACAAATCGTTACCTAATTTATGGAAGAGGATAAAACCGAATGCCAGCAGCTATAATCGCATAACTTTCGATTCGGCGCGTGGTTGTATATGATGTTCTGCGCCGGTGGGGCACCTCATCCAAACCCCGGCAGGATATCTACGCAATGAGAGAACAATCCAGTGCATACATCAATGGCATCGGTACGGCCGTACCAGCCTACTCATCTACGCAACAAAAGGCTGCTGAGTTTATGGCCGACGTGCTCCAACTTGACGAACGTGACAGTCGACGGCTGATGGCTCTTTACCGGCACACCCGCATCGACCGGCGGCACACCGTACTGGCCGACTATGTTCGACCCCGCGAGGAGTTTACGTTTTATACCAATTCGCCCGGTATGGAGCCGTTTCCGACGGTGAGCCAACGAATGGGCTTGTACCGGCAAGAGGCCGTTCCACTGGCGCTGAAAGCGATTCACGATTGTTTTGCCAGCTACCCCGATTTCGATCCCCAAACCATCACGCACCTGATTACGGTGAGTTGCACGGGTTTGTATGCGCCGGGGCCGGACATTGAGATCATCGAAGCACTCGGCCTGCCTACAACGACGCAGCGGTTAGCGATTAACTTCATGGGCTGTTACGGGGCGTTCAACGGGCTGAAAACGGCCGATGCCATTGTCCGGGCCGATACCGACGCGAAGGTGCTGGTTGTGTGCGTTGAACTCTGCACGATTCACTTCCAGAAAAAAACCGAGACCGATCACCTGCTCTCCAACGCGCTGTTTGCCGATGGATCAGCGGCTGTACTTGTGGAATCACGCCCCCGGCCAAACCAAGCGTTTCGGTTGCGGTCGTTTTACTGCGATCTGCTGCCGGAGGGCAAAGACGCAATGGCGTGGCACGTGAGCGATTTTGGATTCGAGATGACGCTGACTTCGGCCGTGCCCACGTTTATTCAGCGGGGAATCAGCCAATTGATGGAGCGACTCTTGACACAGTGCCAGCTCACGCTCGACGACGTTGGTCACTATGCGCTGCATCCCGGCGGGCGACGGATTCTGGAGGTGATCGAAGGGCAGCTGGGGATTACCGCTCACGACGACCGACACGCCTACGAGGTGCTGCGGCAAAACGGTAACATGTCGTCGGCAACGGTGCTGTTCGTACTAAAAGAAATCTGGAATGAGTTGGCCACCGGTGAGACCGAAATTGACCCCGAGCGACCCAATATTCTGAGTTGCGCGTTCGGGCCGGGACTGACGCTGGAGTCGATGGTGCTGGAAGCTGTAGTGGCTGAGCAAGAGTACGTTATGTCAGAATTTTCCAGCGCATCAGGCCGAGTTTCGTGAGCATATACAACAGCGATGTTCGCAACACACCCAAACCGTAAATGGAACTCCGGGTGAAGTTGATGGACGAAGCTTCCTCAAAATACTTGGTCGGGCAGGTAACCTCGGCAATCTCGTATCCTTTGTAAAAAATCTGGGCGATCATCTCATTATCGAAAATGAAATCGTCGGAGTTGTGCGTGAAATCCAGGCTGCGGATTACCTCACCCGAAAACGCCCGGTAGCCGGTGTGGTACTCCGACAATTTTTGGTTCATCATCAGGTTCTGAGTGAAGGTCAGGAATCGGTTAGCAACGTATTTATACATCGGCATTCCCCCTTTGAGGGCCCCTTTTCCCAGAATACGGGACGCAAACACAACGGGATACAACCCGTTGCCAATGATGGAGATCATGGCCGGCAGCAGCATCGGCGTATACTGGTAATCGGGGTGAAGCATAACTACTATGTCGGCTCCGAGTTCAAGGGCTTTGGCATAACAGGTTTTCTGGTTGCCGCCGTACCCTTTGTTCCTGTCATGGCGGATAACGTGGCGAATTCCCAGCCGCCGGGCCACGTCGACGGTATCGTCGGGGCTGGCATCGTCGACTAAGATAACATCATCAACCAGATCGAGCGGAATCTCACGATACGTACGTTCCAGCGTCAGGGCAGCCCGGTAAGCAGGCATCACCACAATAACTTTTTTACCATTAAACATGGTTCAAAACTAACGCCAAGCCACCAGTATGCCAATAGCATGACGAACAAACATCGTCCGTCTAACGTATTGAACGTAGTTTTGGGTCTCCAATTGATTTCTCCCGGCGGGGCAGCAACACCGCTTTTGCCCGCACCGACATTGTATGCTTACCAGCGAAACCACGTTTTTTTTGGCCTTCGCGGCCTTTGTCCTTGTCGTTATGGCACTCGACCTCGGGGCTTTTTCCAGAAAGAAGAGCCACGTCGTTCAGTTTAAAGAAGCCGCCCTCTGGAGTGCTATCTGGGTCGCTCTGTCAGTTGCTTTCTACTTTTTTCTGAAGAACTACGGGTATTTAGTCCACGGCATCACCGACATGGCCCGGCTACAGGAAATTCGGGACCGATATGCCGACCATATTGAATTGATTCCGGCTGATTTTGCCGTCAGTTTAGTTCGCTTTCAGGACAATATGGCTTTGGAATACATCACCGGCTACTTAGTCGAGTACTCACTATCGGCCGACAATATTTTCGTGTTTATCCTGATCTTCAACTCCTTTGGCGTTCGGGAGCGGTACTACAAAAAGATTCTGGTTTGGGGCATTTTAGGAGCCATCGTCCTGCGGTTCGTCTTTATTTTTCTGGGAGCCGCGCTGCTGGAACGCTTTGAGTGGATCATCTATATCTTCGGTGCCTTTCTGGTCTATACCGGTGTTCAGTTGTTTTTCCAGAAAGAGGAAGACGAAAAAATTGACCCCAGCAGCCACCCCATTGTACGCTTCGCCAGCAAATACCTGAACGTGTACAACCGCAATGTCACCGACAACTTTTTCATCCGCCGGAAGTCAGACAAAAAGCTGTTCGTAACGCCCCTGTTTCTGATCGTCATCGTGGTGGCGTTCACGGACCTGATCTTCGCTGTCGATTCAATACCAGCTATCTTCTCGATTACCAAAGACCCGTACATCGTCTTTTTTTCCAACGTGTTTGCCATCATGGGCCTGCGGTCGATGTTTTTCTTCCTGTCGAGCATCATCAGTCAGTTCCGCTTCCTTAAAACGGGTCTCGCCGTGCTGCTCACATTTATTGGCGTTAAAATGCTGACCGAACACTGGCTGGAAGAACTGGGCTTCAAACCCGTCTACTCGCTGTACATCATCGTGCTCATTCTGGGCGTGAGTATCCTGGCCTCGTGGCTTATACCGGAGAAGAAGGAAAAAGTTGAAGCCGAGGTGTGAACAGACTCCCATCAGCACAACCACCTGATGGTAACTGTTTTGTCGCACCTGAGACAGGAAGTCTTAACAGAAAAGGAAACTTTCTGGTTGATTCCCGTACCTTACGGAACAAGTTCTCTGCCAGCGTTTTAGCAGCCAATACCTACTCAATGACCCTGTAAACGGCTTCTTCCTGTTCATCATCTGGTATCGTCAATCGTGCAGTCCACTCCTCATTTACCGGAAAGGCTACAAACGCTGTGGGCGGGTATCCGGCAGCGGGACCGCCAAAGCCTGACCGACCTGTATCGACAAGTTTACACCGATCTGCTCCATTTCGGTATGCGGTTTGGGCACGATGGCGCAACTACCAAAGACGCGGTCAATCAACTATTTCTGGAGATCTGGGAGCGCGGCAACGACTTACCCGTTGTCGAAAACGTGCGGTCGTACTTGATCACGTATTTACGGCGCAAACTCCTTCGTGAATATGAGCACGGCAACCGGTTCTTCGAAATCACGGACGATGAACTCTTCAGCCATTCGTATGAGGAAGTCATTGTTCAGGCGCAGCAGGAAGAACACATCCGGCAGCGGTTACAGGCGGCTTTGGCGCAGTTAACGCCCCGTCAGAAAGAACTCATCGAGATGCGCTTTTTCCGGGGCCTGTCAAACGAGACGATCTGTCAGGAGACGGGGATGAACATCAATACGGTCTACAACACCATTTCCTCGGCCCTGAAAACCCTGCGGCAACGGCTGGGTAAAGAAGACTATCACAACTTCCTGGTTTGGTGGCCGGTGCTGCTTCCGCTGATCGTTCCGGCCTGACCTCCCATAACAACGTCGATTTTTTTGGGCCGTCCTGTGAGATTTAGCCGTTCCGATGCACTACGTGGAGACACTTTATCGACAAACCCGAAATTACTGGTTCATTTTTAGTCAGTTGGCAGCCAATGGATTACGAAACGTACACGGTTGACGAGTTTCTGATGGATGATTCGTTTCTGGCCTATTGCCGGGGGAATGACCCAGCGGCTGTGGCATTCTGGGAAACGTGGCAGTCCCGAAAAGCACCTGATCTTGTTGCCTTCCGCGAAGCCGAACGCCTTTGCCGGATGCTGAACGGCCACCAACCCCGCTTGGAAGAGTCCCTGCGGGAATTGGAAGCCCTGATCGACAAACAAAGTCAGCCGACAAAAGTCGTGGCGATGCCCGTACCGACGCGCTCATCCGGCGATTTTCAGTGGTGGGCCGTTGCCGCTGCGGTGCTGTTGGTGAGCGCATTGGGATGGTTTGGCTATCGCTTTTGGAGCAATCAATATGTCCGTTACGAAACGGCTTATAATCAGCAACGCACGGTTCAGCTTCCCGACGGTTCGCGCGCAACCCTCAACAGCCATTCGATGCTTAGGCACCGGCGCAACGAATTTTCGGGCACGGAGCGGTCGGTGGAATTGACTGGCGAAGGGTTCTTCTCAGTCCGGCATCTGACGGGCCACACTCCGTTTCGGGTCGTAACGAACGGGAATTTCGACGTGCTGGTGCTGGGCACGGAGTTCAGCGTTTACAACCGTCCGGCACTCCATCGCGTCGTGCTGAACACGGGGCGGGTGCAGGTGCGCTTCCACGACAACAGCCCTCCCCTCGTGCTAAACCCCGGTCAGTTGCTGGAAATGGACAACGGCACCCGGCGACCCCGTCAGCGGAACGTCCGGGCCGACCGGTACAACGCCTGGCTGCGTAATCAGTTGGTGTTCGACAATACCCCCCTGACCGAAGCGATCCATACCGTTGAGGACCAATTTGGCATCACCGTGCGGATTGACGGAGCCGACCCCAACAAAACGGTCACCGGAATCCTGCTCATCAACAACCCCGAAACCGTTCTGAGCGCATTGGCCGCATTAGTCCAACTCAACGTCCGCCAAACTGACAGCACGTTCATCCTCAGCAAAAAGTAACCGTTCGTCC
>JAYTAC010000689.1:0-2904 GCA_043737755.1 Spirosoma sp. | reverse complement strand
AGAATTATTTTCATGGAATGAAGTATCACGCGTGAAATAGGTTTCAATTGACTCGATAATCAGCAAGCAGTGTGGATCAAATCGGTGAACTGACACCGTTTATGTTTTCAGCCCATTATCGGCATCCGAACGTGAGGCTGCCCCAGTAGCTAACCCAGTCGGCCGGGGGCGACCCAGTCTCGTTGGGGTCGGTGTGCGGGATCATGCGTACCAGACTGACCATGTTGCTGCCTGCCCTTAACTGGAACCGAACGCGTCCCTGCGCATCGGAGCGTTGTTGTTCCTGATGGAGTTGATTGCCCGCTGTGCGGTTCCAGTAACGCACCAGCACCATCGGGAGCGGCTTTTGCTTAAACAGAATCTGAAAACTGATGGATTGACCCGGCTTCAGCGCGTAGGGGTTTTGTGCCGGAATGATTTCTAAGGGCATTCCGGTATTGACGGCAAACGTGCTGTCGATCTTGTTGCCCGCCTGAATCAGCGTTTTAACGCACCGCTGGTAGAGTTCCCGGCTGCGTTTCTGCGTGTCATTTTGTTGCTGTCGGGCCTGAATGACGTTGTCCAACCCATCCTCTTTCAGGTAAAGCAGGAATGAGTCGGCCCGCATACTGAGAAACTTGGGCGTGTTAGCGAAAGCGATCAGGTGCGTACCGGGACTGGCGAGTTTGACAGCCGTGACACCGTAGTGGTCATTTGTCAGGCCGGGAGTCAGGTCTTCTTTCTGGTTGCTGGTAACGTGAACATACTGAATAATGCGGTTCTTTTTGCCCTCCGAGCGTTCCCCCTGAAAACCTTCGCCCACCATGATTTCAATGGGTATGACATCGTTAACGGCCGCAAAAAAACGCTGGGGCTGAAGCCAGAACTCATGAGCTATACTCACCAGGGTCAGGCCGATCACTAAACTTGCCGTCAAATAAATCCTTTTCATACCAGTAGGTGAAGTGAGTTGGTGAGAGACCTGGTCATTAATGCCGCAGCCGGGGCCAGAGCACAGACCAGCAAGCGGTAGAATAAAGAAGAGCCAGCCCAGCGGACTGGCCCTTGCCCGGCGTTTTAATTTGTCAAAAATCAATTCTGTGAAATCTATTTAGCCACAAAAACCAGTGCTGCTGTCAGACGTAACTCTGGGCATCCGTAGCATAATTGAGTCAAGTAGCAATGTGGTCCACAGCGGAACAGTGTTCTACCGTTAGCCATTTCCACCGTTATGCGGTTCTACCCGCTGTAAGAAGTATGTTGGTGGGGAGGGATGTAAGGGAATGGGCGAAACGCACCGGTGTAATCAACCGGGCAACGTCGGATGGAACGATGAGACAGATGAACCAAATCAGGCTATTGCCTGTCGGTCTAACTTGGTGTCTTACACGTTACCAGGGTGGCGCATCGACAGCACGACACACGGCGGTCAGGGCGACCGTCAAATAATCTCCCACCGACTTACGAGTCAGGTAGGTCATGAGAAAGTAAAAGCAATGTTCACCGGGCAGGCAGTGCGCATCAATGCCGGTTACTTCCGGTAGCGGCTGACGGTTGGGTGCGGTGGCATTTTCACTCGGGCTGATGGACAGATCAGACAATTCGTCAAGGCCTAAATCCATACCATCAAAGTCCGAATAACGATCCTGATGGTGGTGAACCTGGTGCGCACGGGACTCCGCCACAGCAAAGCGTAGTTCGTCGGGCGCATTGATAAACCCCGTCCCGGCAATGAGCAGGTAGCTGATAAGCAGCAGTATGGCGAGCCAGGACCGGGCGAACATGAACAGAGAAGAAGTGTGTAGGCGTGTGGGTGTTTACGTGTTTCATGAGCGTTGGTAGTCAAACGCTTAATCATTTACGCACCACCTTTTACAGCGTGAAATTCGGATTTGTCTTGCGGGCGTCGGCAATGAGTTTGTTGCTGGCTTCGGCGTTGCCCATTGCTTTGGCGATGACACCGGCCCGTTGCAATAATTCGGGGTCTTTCAGGCCCGTGCGCAATGCAACTTGCATGTGTTCCTGTGCTTTCGGCAGATTTTTCTGGTTGAAATGCACCCAGGCTAATGCGTGGTTGACGTCGATGTTTTTTGGCCGTTTAGCATACTCCCGCATCCCATATACCAGAGCCGAATCCAACTGTCCCGTCTTGGTGTATAGTTTGCACAATTCCAGGTCGACGGAGTGCCCCGACTTTGCGTCTTCATCCAGCATCTTCACAACCTCGCCGTATTTGCGCTGTGCCTTGTCTTTGTCGCCCTGCAAGGCATAGATTTCGGCCATCTCTTCGTGGAATGAGAATTCAGGCATGATGGCAGCCGCCTTTTCCAACTGCGTCAGTGCTTTGTCATATTCTTTCCTGGCCCGGTGAACCTGGGCTTTGCCGCGTAGTGCAAACGCGTAGCTGGGCCGGATGCTCAGGATGCCATCGTACTGCTGCTCGGCTTTGGCCAATTGGCCCGTCGTTTCATACAGATGACCCAGCGTGTTTTTGCTCCAGCACTGTGGCTCCGAACCGGGCAAACCGGCCTGCACAGCTAATTTCATGGCCTCGATGGAACTGGGGTAGTTGCCGTAGATTTCGCGCAGGTACGACGCCCGCGAGTACGATTCCAGCGATGGTTTCAGGGCCTGCATCTTGTCGGACATGGCCACGGCTTCTTCGTAGTTACCCAGTTCCACGTTGGCATCCACCAGCACACCGTAGACATACGCGTTGCTGGGGTTGATCTGCTTTGCTCTTTCAGCTAATTCGCGGGCTTCGGCAAACTGGTGCTGCGACATTTTTACCGACGACTTGAAGGTGGTGGCCTCGAAATTTTTCGGTTCAATGCTCAATACGCCATCCAGAATCTTCAGCACAGCGGGGTAGTAATACGGGTGCTCACCCGTGATGCGGGCTTCCGACAGATAAATCATTGCGAC
>JAYTAC010000688.1:0-7125 GCA_043737755.1 Spirosoma sp. | reverse complement strand
CGAGGGTATCGGCCACGACGTAGTTCACCTGGAGTTTTTCGACCCTTTCCCCCAGCGTAGCCGCTAACGAGACCGTGTTGATGACGGACGCCTGAATGGGGTCTTTCACGACGTAATCGACCGGATCGACCCGAAACGGCAGCCACGAATGCCGCAGCAGTCCCCACCCATCGCTCGACACGTTGACCGTTACGGTACGGGGCAGCGGGGTCGTCGGTACGAAAAGTGAGTCGTTGTAGACGAACCGCACCGGGTACTCGACGTTGAGCGTGTACCCGTTTTTGTTAAGCGCGTTCAGAAACCAAAACAGCGCAGCGGCCCCCAAACACAGCAGTGCTTTGGCGGGCAGAAACGGGCGGACGGGTTGGGGAGGGGTCACGGTAGAGACGCGCTATTTCGCGTCTTTTTATCTGGATCAGGCACAAAACGCTGTCGCGAAAGCAAGCGCAAAATGCTGTCGCGAAAGCAGACGCAAAATGTTGCCGGTCCGCCGGTGCGGTCTCTACTCGGTTTTGGTGCCGACCTCGCGGGCGATGGACGACTTCTCAAATGTCATTTTCACACCCCGGTCTACTTCAATCGTGATTGTGGGGCCATCAACGGAGGCAACACGGCCGTGCAGACCACCAACCGTGACGACGCTGTCGCCTTTTTTGAGGTTCTCTACAAAGCTTTTCTGATCTTTCTGCTTTTTCTGCTGCGGCCGGATCATGAAAAAGTAAAAGACGCCGATGATGCCCACCCACAGCAACACGTTGTAGATCATGGAGGTGGTGGTACTCGATGCGGCCTGTAACAGAATAGCGTACATAAATTGGGTTAATTACGATTTTTTAGTTGAATCAGAACCGGGGTTCACTAATGCCTTGAATTGCAGGTCGGTCATGGACGGGTCGGTGTTGGCAAACACCGTGATGCTCTTGCTCTGCTGACCCATTTTGCCCCGGCTGTTGAACCGCACCCGGATGGACGATTTGGCCCCCGGTGCTACCGGTTCGCGTGGCCATTCGGGGGTAGTGCAACCGCAGGACGCCGTGATGTTATTGATAATCAGGGGAAACTGGCCCGTATTGGTAAATGCAAAGGTGTGCTCAACCGTATCGCCCTCGGTGAGTGCCCCAAAATCGTAGATACCTGTTTCGGCGAACGTAATGCGGGGCATCTTCTCCGACACCACCGTTTTCGACGTTTCGGCCTGCTGCCGGTTGTCGCAGCCTGCCTGCCCGAAACAGGCGCCTGCGACCGCGATGATTACTAAAAGATTCCTGATCTGCATTGGCAAAAAAAGTTCATCAGTGGATTAGTCGATGGGTCAGTCAGTGACACGGACGGCTCCTGACCGGCCCATCGACTGATCAGCTTAGTTCACGCATTTTGTTTTTTGATCTGAGCCATCAGCCGGTCCACGTCTTCGAGCAGACGTTCGGCTTTTTCGCGGGCATCGTTCACCACGCGTTGCCCTTCGTTTTTCGACAGGTTTTCGGGCAGTTCAGCCGTGTGGGCAAGCTGCGCCAGCAACTGCTCAACTTGTTCGCGGTATTTCGACAACCGGAACGACAGGCGGTAGCGGGTAGCCACACCCTTGTCGGGTGCGTAGAGCGTACCGATTGTGATGCCAGCGACGGCACCCGTCAAAAGAAAGAGTAAATCGCGGCCAGTTCTGCTCATGATGAAAAGAGTTGTTGAGTCCTTCGGTTGCAGAGTTATTCAGTCAGGAACGATATGATCGGTAATCACTCTACAACTGAACGACTCATTTATTGTCCAGCAACCCGCGCCCGCTTTTGCGCAGACGCCCCGATGTTTGCAGTTTTTCGGAGAGGTTGTCTAAAATTCCGTTGACAAATTTACCGCTTTTGGGCGTACTGTAGGCTTTCGCCAGTTCGATATATTCGTTAATGGTCACCTTGACGGGTATATTCGGGAAGTTTAACAGCTCGCAAACGGCTAACTTCAGGATAATTCTGTCCAGCATTGCCACCCGTTCCACGTCCCAGTTTTGAAGCTGATCGGCCAAAAGCTGCTCATAGTCCCCGTCGTTTTCTACCGACTGCTCATACAGCGTAGTCAGAAACCGCTCGTCTTCTTCCCAATCGTCGGTGAGGGGTTCGAGTTTGAGACCGGTGGGACTCTGCGCCGATTTGAGCGTTTTAATCGCTAATCCCCGCACAACCTCGCTGTTTTCGGCCCAGCTCAAATCAATCTCGGCCAAGTGGTCGCGGATAACTTCGTGCTTGAATACCAGCGTCCTGAGCACATACTGTGCCAGTGCCTGGTCTTCATCGGCGGTGTGGGTCCGCTGTTCGCAGTAGGCGCGGTAGGTATCGTCGGTTTTGAAGGCTTCGCGCAGGGCCTTGCGCACGAACCCCAAGTCATCGACCCACGAGATACCGTGCCGCAGGCTCTCGTTTTGAAGGGGTTGGTGGGCGGTTAACGCCTGAATGATGGTGTTGTCGTTCAGGTTAGACTCGAACGGAAACGGCACCTCGTCCACATTGCGGTGAACCCGGTCACTGTCGGTCTGGGCCACCGTACCCAGTTCAGTCAGGAGGGTCAGCACCCGCAGGTAGTCGTCGTAGATGCTGTTGACCTGCTTAATCATCATCTGGGCGAGGTGCTGCCGGTCTTTTTTACCCCGGCTCTGCACAAACAGGTAGCCGTCGTTAGCCGCTTTGAGCACCGATCCCGGCGTGTCCTCGTCGTGGGCGGGCTGATTGGCTTTAACAGCCTCGTCAAACAGCAGACCGGCCAATTTGCGGTAGCCTTCGAGCTGTCGTTTATCCTGCGGCAGCATGGAGTTCAGATCGGGCTGAAACAGGTCTGTGATGCCGTCGCGGGCTAACTGCTGGTTGGATGAGTCGGCCTGCCGGAGTGCGTACAACGCCTGCATAACCTTAATTCTGAGTAATCGCCTGTTTAACATTCCGCCTGCGCCTGTGAAAACACTACAATAAGAAAAAGAACTGCCCGAAAGGGGGGACAAAAATACGGCCTAATCCGGTCAAAAACTCACCCGCCCTGCCCTGCAACTTTTCAACTACGGGGGAGGTTTTGGACGAAACGCTGTCTGCTCTTCCGTGAAAGCACTTTCTCACCTCAACAAATACCTCCTCAAATACAAATGGTACCTGATCTGGGGGACTGTTTTCACCGTTGCTTCCAACCTGTTCGGTATCTTCCCGGCGCAGTTGGTCCGGTACGCGCTCGACCTTGTGCGTGAAACCATCGACATCTATTACCTCTACGATAAATCGCCGTTACAGGTCTCGCTCTACGACGTTTTCGCCTTCAGCCTGCTGCTGTTTATCGGCATGACGATTGTCCTGGCGTTGCTGAAAGGGTTCTTTCTGTTCTTAGTCCGGCAGACACTCATTGTGATGTCGCGGCACATTGAGTTCGACCTCAAAAACGAGATTTACGATCATTACCAGACGCTGCCGCTGAGTTTCTACCGCCAGCACAACACCGGCGATTTAATGGCCCGCATCTCCGAAGACGTCAGCAAAGTGCGCATGTACGTCGGCCCGAGCATCATGTACGGGCTGAACCTGATCGTGCTCTTCACGCTGGTCATCACCTACATGGTGAGCATCAACGCCCGGCTGTCGCTGTATGTGCTGCTGCCGCTGCCCATTCTGTCGGTGGCCATTTACATCGTCAACAGCATCATTATCCAGCGGTCGGAGGAAATTCAGCGGAGTTTGTCGCGGCTGTCGACCTACGTGCAGGAAGCTTTTTCGGGCATCCGGGTGCTCAAATCATTCGTGCAGGAGAGCAATTCGGCTGCTAAGTTTGAACTTGAAAGCGACGAATACCGCAACAAATCACTCGGCCTGACGCGGGTCGACTCGTTGTTTTTCCCCATCGTGGCCATTCTCGTCGGGTTGAGCAACGTGCTGGTAGTGTACGTGGGCGGGCAGGAGATATTGGCCGGGCGACTGACGCCGGGCAACATCGCCGAGTTTATTCTGTATGTGAACATGCTGACGTGGCCGGTGATGGCCCTCGGCTGGACCACGAGCCAGACCCAGCGGGCGGCCGCGTCGCAGGAGCGCATCAACGAGTTCCTGACCATCAAAACCGACATCGTCTCGAAAAAGAATATTGAGCGTACCATCAACGGCGAAATCGAGTTCAAAAACGTGCGGTTCGTCTACCCTGATTCGGGAATTGTGGCCATCAAAAACTTCTCGATGCACGTGCGGGCGGGCGAAACGGTAGCCATTCTGGGCACGACCGGGTCGGGCAAGAGCACCCTCGCCAACCTGCTCACGCGCATGTACGACGTATCGTCAGGGGAGATACGGGTGGACGGTGTGCCGCTGAAGGACTACAACCTGACCAGCATCCGGGAGCAGATGGGCTACGTGCCGCAGGACGTGTTTTTGTTTTCCGACACCATCAGCAACAACGTCCGCTTCGGCAAGCCCGACCTGCCCCAGGAGCGCGTGGAGCAGGCCGTCCGCGACGCCGATCTGTACCAGAACGTGATTGATTTTCCCGAAAGCTTCGAGACGCGCGTTGGCGAACGGGGTGTCACGCTGTCGGGCGGGCAAAAGCAGCGGCTGAGCATTGCCCGCGCCATTGCCCGCAACCCGAAGATTCTGATTTTGGACGACTGCCTGTCGGCGGTGGACACCAACACCGAAAACATCATCCTCAATAATCTCCGGCGCATCATGGCCGACCGCACGTCGGTGGTGATTTCGCACCGGGTATCGTCGGCCAAGTTAGCCGACTACATCATCATGCTCGACGAGGGCGAGATTGTGGAGCAGGGCACCCACGACGAACTAATTGGCGGCAACGGTGCCTACCGCGAACTGTACGAGAAGCAGTTACAGACAGAAGAGGTGTAGAACTGCCGGATACGCTAACCATCAGTTTCCACTCCCCGCTGCTGATCGAGGATGGTCAGCCACTTCCTGACAACGGCTTCTAACGCGTTCCGCACGACCGGCTTGGTAACGTAGTCGTCCATGCCCGCGTCGATGCAGCGTTCCCGTTCGCCCGCTACGGTGCCCGCCGTCAGCGCGATGATGGGCGTTCGGGTTCCCGTTTCTGACCGTCGGATGGCAGCCGTCGCTTCGTAGCCATTCATCTCTGGCATCTGCACGTCCATGAACACAAGCGCGGGCGACTCTTTCATGAACAATTCAACGGCTTCGGCCCCGTTTTCGGCCGTGAAAATCGTTACGCCCGGAACGACGTGGCGCAGAATGGTCGTCGCCAGCAGCCCGTTGATTGGGTTGTCTTCGGCAATCAGAAACCGGATGGGCCGGGAGGGTACGTTTATCGGCGGAACAGGGACTGATCGATTGCCTGCAATTCTCCCGGCACTGGCACTGCCGTTTAGCTGGCCTAGTGAAGCGAGTAACTGCTGGATTCGGACGGGTTTGATCAGGCGGACGGGCACGGACAGTTCGTCGCAGGCGGTGTGAACATAGTCTTCGTCGGACGAGCTGTGGAGCAGAATAATCGGGTGTTCGCTCGTGGAAGCCGGACCTTTGCGGATGTTCCTGATCGTTTGAATGCCGTCTAAGTAAGGCATGTGGTAGTCCATCAGGATCACGTCGTATTTTTCGCCCGACGCTAATTTTTCGAGCGCAGCGATTCCGTTGCCAACCTCATCGGACTCGATGTTTCTGAGGGCCAGCATATCCCGCAGCGACAGCCGGTTGTTGGCGTTGTCGTCCACGATCAGCACCCGCCGAACCTGCCCGGCGTTTTCCCACTCGACGGTCTCACCGGTAGCAGCCCGAAAAGAAACGTCGAAGTAAAACAAACTGCCCTGTCCCAACTGGCTGCTGACCCGTAGATTGCTGTCCATCAAACCCAGCAGCTTGTTCGAGATCGTGATGCCCAACCCCGTGCCGCCAAACCGCCGGGTTGTCGAGGTGTCCTCCTGGGTGAAGGCTTCAAATATTTTCTGCTGGTTTTTTGCGTCTATACCCACGCCCGTATCCCGCACCGAAAAGCGCAGGGCGGTGCATCCCGGCTTTGGGTTCGGCAACGGGTCAATGCGCAATTCCACCTCGCCATACTCCGTGAACTTCACGGCATTGCCCAGCAGGTTTACCAATATCTGCCGGAGCCGGACCGAATCGGTCCAGACGAAACGGGGCACGCCGGGGGCAACGGTGAGCAGCATCTCCAGCCCCTTCCGGTGCGCCTGGTACTTAATCATGTCGGCCACCTGACTACTTATTTCGAGCAGGTCCGTTTTTTCGATGGACAGATCGAGTTTACCGGCTTCAATCTTGGAGAAATCGAGGATGTCGTTGACGATGTCAAGGAGCGAATTGGCCGACTGATGCACCATCGACATGTACTGGTGCTGGGTTTCGTCCAATTCGGTCCGTATCAGCAGGTCGGTGAACCCGATGATGCCATTGAGGGGTGTGCGGATTTCGTGGCTCATATTGGCCAGAAACTCCGACTTCGATTTGCTCGCGGCTTCGGCCTGCTCGCGGGATTTGGCTAATTCCCGCTCCGACTGCTTACGAACCGAAATATCCCGAAAGTGGCCATGCCATACCAAGCGGTCGGCCAATTGTTCGGGCATGGCTTCGGCCCGTACCCATCGCTGGCCTTTCATTGGCAAAACAACCCGAAAATCCATCTCCCAACGCCCCAGGGTTTGCTTCGACTCGAGGATGGAGTTGGCTAACGTCTCCACGTCGGCCCGGTGAATCCGGCCAAGCAGTTGCTGCGGTTCGGTCATGATCTCCGCAGCACTCAGCTCAAAAATATTCGCAACCCCAACCGAAACGTACGAAAAATTGGGCTGGCCATCGTTCACAAGCTGAAACTGGAAGAGTGCTCCCGGTACGTGGTCTGACAGCTTTTTCAGTAGTCGGGCCGACCCTAACGCGTGAATCTGACTTCGTTTCCGCTCGTCGATGTCCTGAAACGTTCCATAAATCCGGTCGCGCACTCCGTTAGTCGTTGCGGCCTTGCCCAGTGCCCGTACCCACAACTCCCGCCCGGCAGCGGTAACAATCTGCAATTCGAGGTCCCACACCGTTCCGTTTTGAACACATTCGCCCACGGCCTGCGTGATCCGCTCCCGATCCTGGCCTTCTTTGTAGAAGTTGATGCTCGTTTTTAGATCGGGTACGTAGT
>JAYTAC010000687.1:0-2911 GCA_043737755.1 Spirosoma sp. | reverse complement strand
TTTCGCCAAAAGACCAAAAATTGCGGCTCTGTATTGACTGTTCCGAATGAGATTTTGGTACTTGTCAGGTCAATATTTTGATGGTATTGGTGGAGTTTTATGATCTTCAAATTCCCTTCTATTGGGAATTGTCAGGCAACAAAAGTGGCAACTCCAAGACGACAGATTGACTTGACTTGTTGGCTTTGTGTCTAAATCTAATTGGTAAGAAATGGATTGGTTGTGAGGGGTCGTGTCAAATCCGTGAGACGGGTCGTGACCAAGCCTGTATCAGCCCCGAATACACGCCCAGAGTCAGAGGCTGTTCCGATGGGTCAGGTCTCAATTCATTCATTATCAGGTCCCAAAAATGGCAGGGTGGAGTAGCAGCTACCACAAACGCTGTTGTGTCGGGCACTCTGGGGTGCGCGATTGATGGGTCACCCGCGTTAAAAAAACCTGTGCAGTACGAGTCTGTAAGCCGGGTTCTGTCCGTCAGCTTGCGCTGATTAGCTTATCATTTATCTGGGATGGTCGTCACCGGCCACCTCGTTCGACCTACCCGCGTCGGCACCGAAATTACTTCCGAATGGGAACGAGCCGCCCCGCATCCGACGCTTATTTGGTCTTTCAGCCCCTAAGGTTTATCCTGCCCCGTCGGTTGCCCGCCGGGCGGTAGGCTCTTACCCCACCATTTCACCCTTACCTTTCGGCGGTTTATTTTCTGTGACACTGGCTGTCGAACGGTCGTTCCCAACCGCCCGCCTTCCCGTTAGGAAGTAGGGTGCCCTGCGCTGCCCGGACTTTCCTCATCCCGCCAATGACGGAACGCGATAAGCCGACTCGTACTGCTCAGGCACCGGCAAAGATACGGCTATTTTGTCGGGCAGGGGAGAAGGGCTACAACCCGGCTACCGTCACGTCGATGCGGCCCCGTGCGTTCACAACGGCTAACAGCGCGGTAGGCGTCAGGTAGACCTGGTCGGGGCGAATTTCGTCGAGGTGCCCGTTGATGGTTATGCCTTTAGTTAACTGATTGTTTTTGAGCCGTTCCTGCACCAATTTCTGCATATCGGCGATGTAGGAACCAACCGGAATGGTCAACTGCTTCTCCAGCGTTCGGGCGAATGTTCCCTGTAAGAGCCAGCTCGCCGACCGTTGCAACACGTTTTTCGTGTCGAGGTCGTATTTCAGGTCTTTCAGCGAAATCGTCTGCGACCGTGCGTCGTAATAGGGTCGGCCGCGCAGGTAAATGTCGCCGGAGATGGTGCCCTTCAAACCGGCTTTGATAATCAGGTTGTCGTTCTGACCGTACAAATCCATGCTCGTGAGCGTGATGGTGTACTGGTTATTGCTGAACGTGAATGTTTTGCCCACGAACTCGTCGGCCGCCAATTTAGCTGCTTCGGCATAGCTGACTTCGCTGAGTAACCCGATCTGAAAATCATCTTTCACCTGACTCACCACCGTCAGGTCGGGCAGCGATACCGCCGGGCGGACGTCGGGTTTGGCACCGGTCGTAGTCAGGGTGAATCCTTCGATGCCAACCGTAGCGCGAACGGTGCGGCCCTCGAAGCGCAGGGGCGTAATGAGCACCCGTTTCGGCACTACCTGCAAATACGTCCGGTACTTGTCGGACAGCAGGTACGGCTCACGCAGCGTATTCCAGACGTTGAGGACGGGCGTTCGGAGGTCGATGTTCCGGCGCACCTGCTGATCGAGGGCTTTAGTGATGATGCCCAGATTCTTATCAATCATCCGGCTCACGAAACTCGTTATCGGTACATTGAAACCCACCACACTGATCGTTGGGCGACGCACAAAGGCGTACCCGTCGGCCTGCGTTTGGGTGTTCACTGACCAGTCGCGGTCGAGGTCGAACTTTGTTTTGAAGCGCAGGTCAATCTCGAACTCCGTCTCTTTGTACTGCGTAAATCCGAGCACACTCACTCCCGCTTTGACCCAGATCCGCAGCGGCACAGTGAAGAGAAACAGGCTGTCCTGCGCGTCGACGATGATGGTGCCGCGCTTCCAAACTTTAGCCATGAACTGGTCTTTGCTATTGTCTTCTAAGCTATTATCCTCGTAAATCAATCCGTTGACCTGCGCGTTGATTTGCCGCTCCACGTCGGCCATGGCAATGGAAACGGGAATGTGAACGGTGGACAAAAAACGGTCGTTTCGGACGTCCATGACGGTGGTATTGTACGCTTCTTTGGGTGCTTTTGGAGTCAAACGGTTAGTCGTGGCGGGCTGGCAGGATAAAAAGACAGTGCACAGAGATATGCAGAGGGAATAGGAGATGTACAGAGGCATTCTATTTCTCTTTGTGAATTTTTGTTTCTCTGTCGGTCCCACTCCGGCCAGTGCGCCGGTAAGATACCAGCCGATGCGGTAATGGCTACTCAAAGTCTTACTTAATCGTGACCTTCGTGGCCCCATAGCCGAATTTCTGTTTTTGTGCGTCTTCAAAGAATTTCACGTTCGGGTGTTGGCCCAGCCGTCGGTGTAACTCCGACCGCAGGGCACCGCTGCCGACGCCGTGAATAAACGTGATGTCGCTCATGCCGCTGGCAACGGCGTTCTCCAGACTTTTCTCGAAGGTATGCAGTTGCAGCGTCAGCAAATCCGATGGGGTACGGTTACCTGTGCCGTTGGGTAGCAGGGCTTCTGTGTGCAGATCGACCACCGAGGTTGGCCGCTCAACGGATACCTCGACGGGATCGGATTTGGGTTTGAGCATTTCGGCCCTGAGTTCATCGGGGCGGATCGCCAGTGGTTTGGGCCGGTTGCTGGTTGGAGTCTGCGGCCCGGTTTCAGTGCCTTCGGCGTCTAACTGGGTCAGAAAACCGGGTTGATTCAGGACGGGGACAGTTGTCTTTTTACTAAAAAACGTAGCCGCCCGGCCTTTAAAGCGTTTAATCAGCGGGGG
>JAYTAC010000686.1:0-2911 GCA_043737755.1 Spirosoma sp. | reverse complement strand
CCACGTCCGGGCGAGATAAGGTTTGTTTACGCCCGGACGTGGCCGTCCAGGATACGGCATCACCAGGATACAGATTGCAGCAACCCCAATGTTAAGTTTTCTGGCCGTGTGTAAAGCCTGTGTGAACAATGTGAAAAACGTTA
Organism: Spirosoma sp.; assembly: GCA_043737755.1. Taxonomy (GTDB): domain Bacteria; phylum Bacteroidota; class Bacteroidia; order Cytophagales; family Spirosomataceae; genus Spirosoma. The sequence goes on along the minus strand of JAYTAC010000686.1, from coordinate 2,768 downwards.
AAAACGTTAAAATGTAACACATCCCCGCAGTTGCGTAGCCGGAATTTTGTTGGTGAACATCAACCCAGCTACGTTACTCATGTACTTACGTCTAATTTATTTTCTCGGCTTCAGCGTTCTTCTATCGCTGCTGATTTCGATCACCGCCTTCGGGCAAGCCACCGATGCCAGCATTATTGGTGTCATAAAAGCAACTGACGGTCAGCTACTTCCGGGTGCTACCGTCACGGCCCGTAACCAATCGACTGGTTTTCAGACCAGCACCGTTTCCAACGTCGAGGGCCGATACGTTATCCGGCAGGCTCCGCTGGGCGGACCCTACACAATCACTGTTTCGTACGTTGGCTTTGCCAATCAGGCCCGCGCCGGTTACCGGCTCAACCAGGGCGATCAGTTGACGGTGAACATTAATTTAGCCGAAGACAGCAACCAGCTTCAGGAGATCAACGTCACCGAGAATGCGCTCAAAAGCCGGGTCGACCGGCTGGGGGCGACCACGGCTATCACCGCCAACAACATTGCCAAACTGCCCGTCAATAACCGCGATTTCAACAGCTTGCTAAACCTGTCGCCGCTGAGCAACAGCGGAATCAGCCTGGGTGGTCAGTTGCCGTCGTCAACGAACTTCTTGGTCGACGGAGCCAGTGCCCGCAACAACCTCACGAGTGGTGACCTCGGCAGCGGCCCCTACACAATTTCGCTGGAGGCCATCCGGGAGTTTGAAGTGTCGACCAACGATTATGACGTTACGAAGGGGCGGCAGGGGGGCGGTACGGTGAGTGTCGTCACCAAAACCGGCACGAACACCGTCGCCGGAACCGCTTTTACGTACTACAACGCCGATGGTTTGGCCAGTGCCCGCGACATGCGCGGCAACGTGCGAACGATTGATTTCAGCCGGTTTCAATACGGGTTTAGTTTGGGCGGACCCATCATCAAAGACAAGCTGCACTACTTCGTGGCGTTGGACCGGCAAACGGAATCATCGCCGTTCTACATCGCCGACATTCGCACCGATGCCGATGCCAACGCGCTGGGAATCAGTAAGGCCGTGCTGGACAGCGTTGTCACGATTGGGCGTCAGAAGTACGGCTTGAGCAACACGCAGCAGGTGGGCGAATTCAACCGGGAAACCGTGGCCAACACACTGTTTACGCGTTTGGACTGGCAGATCAACCCCAAGAACGTGCTCACGCTCCGCAACAACTTCAGTAACTGGAACGACCCCACCAGCGTCAACGACAATTCGCAGATCAACCTGTATGAGGTTTACAGTAACTTCAGTTCGCGGGAGAACAGCATCCTCGCTTCCTTACACTCCACGATCCGGCCAACGCTCATCAACGAACTGAAAGTGCAGTATCAGGTGTCTACCCGCAACTACGAACCCAATAGCTTGCTGCCCTCGGCCAACATCCCCCGTGCCATCGTAACGGTCCGTTCGGTGCTCCCCAATGGTCTCAGCAGTAACCGGTCGGTGCAGTTGGGCGGGCAGCGGTTTACGCCCGAGCGAAACTTAGAGCGGCAGATTCAGTTGGCCAACACGGTCTATTGGAACAAAGGCCGCTACAACTTCACGTTCGGCACCGACAACACGCTGACGTATTTGGACACCTACATTTCCAATGAGCAGAACGGGCGGTTTATTTTCAACAGCCTGCGGGAGTTCGATAACCTGAACCCGGTGCGCTACGCCCGCGAAGTACCCACCAACGGCATTCCTTCGGTGCAGCAATACGTGCTGAACGCGTCGCTGTTTGGGCAGATGCAGTTCAACCCGCATCCCGACGTAGCGGTGCAGGCGGGCTTGCGCTGGGATTTGACCAGTTACCTGACCAAAGGCGATTATAACCCGACGGTGGAGCGGGAGTTGGGACTTCGCACGGATGCCAACCCCACGGACTGGAACAACATCCAACCCCGTTTCCAGCTAACGTGGAATCCGGGCGGGCAGAGCCGGAACATCTTCCGGCTGGGTGGTGGCGCGTTTTCGGCTTATGTTATCAACTACGCCCAGGTCAACAACATCCAGAACAGCGGCACCAAAGTATTAGCTACCGATGTGACGCGCCCCGCCAGCGCGACGGCCATCAACCGGGTGCCCAAGCCGGACTTTGTTTCCTACCGCAACGACCCGAACACGGCACCGGGTGCCATTGCCGGTTCTACGGCTGTTCCCGTTTCGACCATCAACCTGAACGATCCGAACTTTCAGGTGCCGACTATTTACAAAGTGAACGCATCGTACAACCGCTTTTTCGGGGACAATGTGCGGCTGGGCGTCAACGTGTTGTACACGAACACGGTCAACAACTATGTGTACATCGACCAGAACATTGTTGCCCAACCACCTTTCACGCTGAGCAACGAAGCCAACCGGAGCGTGTTCGTTCCGGCCAACACGATTGCCACCAACAGCGGACAGACCAACAATGTGCTGGGCCGCAAAACGCAGAACGTCGGCCGGACGCTGATGCTGACCAACGGGGCTAAATTACAGACACTTACGTTCGTGGTGGATGGGGAAATCCGCCTGCCCCGCGACGGTTCGTTAGCGTTCAGCTACACGTGGAACGAGGCCAGAGACAACACGTCCTACAACGGCAACGTGGCCAACACGTCGACTTTCCGGGCGGTTAAAAGCGATCCGCGCAGTCTGGACGAGGTTAATTATTCGGATAATCAGTTCCGGCACAAGCTGGTGGCCTACGGATCGACGCCTTCGTTTGGGGGCGTGGTGCTGAGCGTTCGGTTTACGGGCATCGGTG
>JAYTAC010000685.1:0-2915 GCA_043737755.1 Spirosoma sp. | reverse complement strand
ACGCGTCGCCAAGTTGAGCACCAATCCCGGTCTTAAACTCATTATTAGTCGTAGCAAGCAACAGTTTCTGGCTCTCCTCAAAGGCGTCGACCGCCTGCTGGTAGTTGCGTTTTACCAGGTTGGCCGAACCGTTGGAATACCAGAACAATCCTTGCGTCGGGAACACCTCGAGTGCCTGCTGCGAGTGAGTCAGCAAGCTATCAACCTGATTGAGTTCACCATCCAACTGGAGCAAAGCCGTCCAAACCTCGTATGCCGAACCGTCTAAGCGGGCAGCTTTGGCATAGGCATCACGGGCTTCTACTTTTTTACCCTGCTGCATGAGCAGGTTAGCCATTATAACCTGCGTTTTAGGATCGTTGGGAACTGTTTTCGCCAATTTCTGCGCCATCTCGAGCGCGTCCTGCTGTGCGGCCGGACTCTCGCCGGTCATACCCGCATAACTCGACAAAATCCGCGCTTTCAGGCCTGCTTCGAGGTTGGGGTTAGCGAACACCTGATTCAGTTCTTTCGTGACGCGGGCCATATCACCCTTTTTCCGGTAGATGTCGGCCAGCAGCACGTGCGCCTGCGGCAGATCGGCATTTAGCTTCAGTGCCCGGTCGATCCACGAAATGGCTTGGTCGGGACGGTCGTTGGCAATGAGCAATTCGGCCCCTTCGAGCAGGTAATCCGGGTCGCCGGGTTCCGAGGCCACTAACTTTTCGGCTTCCTCGATAGCCTTGTCTACTTTGTTCTGTTTGAGGTAGATGCGCTGTTTCTGGCGGGTTATTTCTTCGTTCAGACCCAGTTCGCGCTCTACTTTGTTGTAGGTGTCGAGTGCTTTGTCGGGTTTCTCATCGAACAGGTAGATAGCGGCTAACTCGACGCCGTATTCTGCGTTTCCGGTGCTTTTCCTGAGCAGTGTTTCGTAGAGTTCTTCGGCTTCGCCATACCGCTTTTGCTTCACGTAAAGCTCGGCCAGCAGCAGAGCATAAAACTTGTTTTCAGTGTCCAACGAATGTGCTTTGGCAGCGTACGGAACAGCGTCAACGGTTTTACCGGATTTCGAGAGTGCATCAGCCGTGGCATATTGAGCGGCTGCGTTGGCCGGGTTTTTCTGCAACACCTTAGCGAACTGTGTGATGGCTTTTGTCGGCTCGTCGGTGATGAGGTAGCGCATTCCCTCGGCAAACATCGTTTCCTCTTCCATCCGGGTGGTGGTCGTTGAAACGGAGACAGGTTTGGCAATGGCACTATCTACTTTGTCGCGTTTGCGCTGGGCCAGCACGGGCGATATGCCAAGCCAAAGCATGACCCCAAAGCCACCGGCCCAGCCCAGCAACGGGCGGATGCAACGTAGTGTGCGGGACGAAATCGGGCTGAGTCTCATGCGCGGTGCGTGTGTATGAAAACGCGGCTCAACTCGTTCTATTGCGGCTTTAGAGGGATTAAGCATCTCAAACAAAGGTAGTTCAAAATCCTGACTTGAAAATTCGGGAACAACCGGGGCGTTTGGGGTTTATACGGTGCGGGTTCGTCACAAACGACAGTATCCGGCAACCGGCACTCAAGCGGGAAATAATCCCACAACCTGTAAACCAACAATCCATGGAAACTCTGTATACGGCCATCGTCAGCAATGTAGGCGGGCGCGAGGGCGACGTTAAATCGCTCGATGGCATTCTGGAATTAGACATAAAACGGCCGGTCGAAATGCACGGCACGGGCGGGGCACCCAACCCCGAAATGTTGTTTGCAGCCGCCTACAGCGCGTGTTACAACGGTGCCCTGATTGCCGTAGCCGAACGCCGGAAAGTCATTTTGCCGCAACATGCCGTGGAGGTGAGCATCTCGCTCAATAAAGACGGTAACAACATGTTTTTGTCGGGTAAAATAACGGTGAAGGCTCCCGGCATGGACCACGACGAACTCCAGCAGCTTGCCGAAACAGCCCACGCCGTTTGCCCTTACTCCAAAGCCGTGAAAGGCAACATGGAAATGGGTATTGAGGTAATGGTGTAATCATAGCCTGTTGCTGTATCCTGGACGGCCGCGTCCGGGTGAAAAAAACTCTTTCCCACCTGGACGTGGCCGTCGGAATGTCCCGGCGGGGAACCGCGCATCACCAGGCTATGGTCACGCACTACGAAACGGCATCATAAATCTGGACCCGGTTCCACAGGCGAGCGCATTCGGCCACAAATTCCAAATGAACGGGATGGGTCTGGTACGCATCGTGGGCGGCTCTGTCGGCAAAAACCAGCGTAAGCGAAAAGTCGAACGTGTGGTCAATGACCGGTCGGCGGGTGTCGGCGGGTTTGCCCACGTAGGCCGCCGTAGATTGGTTTATGCCTTTGAGGGATTCAAGACCGGCGTGCAGGGCATCGCGGTCAGGCTGGCTTTCGGGATGAGCGAGCCAGAAAAAAACGGTGTGAACGAACATGGGAAATCGGTTGGTCAGTTAATAAGCCGGTAAGTTAATGAGTGGGGCACAAACGGACCAATTGATTAACCCAGCGACTGACTAACTGAATTTTTCCAATTGCTTCACCAACGTGCCAAAATCTTTCGGGTAAGGTGCCACAAACGTCTGCTCAGTACCGTCTAACTGGGCAAACGTGAGCGAGTGCGCGTGGAGGGCAACGCGGTTAATCACGGGCAACTCCTCGGTACCTTGCTTCAGGTTGAATTTCCGCTTGACGTCCGATAGAAAAACCGGTTTTCCTCCGTAGGTCGCATCGTTGACGATGGGAGCTTTAAGACACATCAGATGCACCCGAATCTGGTGCATCCGCCCCGTAACGGGCATACACTCCACCAATGTCGTGTTGCGGTAGGCCCGTAGCGTGTTGAAAATTGTCTCGGCTATTTTGCCGTGCTCCCGGTCGATGCGCACGGCTGTGCCATCCTTAACGGGCGAAATGGGCAGGTAA
>JAYTAC010000684.1:0-1010 GCA_043737755.1 Spirosoma sp. | reverse complement strand
TCAATACCCCGGATTTTGCGTCAACGCACCCCCGCTCAACTGAATCTGGTTTTGCGGGATCGGGAACACTTCGCTTTTGCCTTTCACGAACGTTTTGCCGTGGGCCGTAAACGCCTGCACCGCCCGCCCCGGCTGAACGTCCTCCTGCCGGACCAGATCAAAAAAGCGGTCGTGCTCCATGCCCAGTTCGACGCGCCGTTCGTGCCAGATGCCGGTCAGATTGATGGTTGTCTGAACGGGCAGACCCGCCCGGACGCGCAGCCGGTTAACATCAGCAAGGGCGTCGGTGTTGCGACCGATGGCTAATGCGGCTTCGGCGTGAATCAGCAGCACTTCACCCAGTCGCATAATGCGCAGGTTCTTGGCTAATCGGTCGTTGTTGCCGCAGTAGCGTTCAGCCGTTCGGCTGTGGTAGGATTTGTAATTGTAGCGGTCATTCTCGACCGAGTCGCGGCTGGGAACCCGGAAACCATCCCAGAGCACGGTGCCGAGGGGAGCCGGGTTGATGAAAATAATCGTCGCGGCCCGGCGCAGGTCGCCCGCTTCGTATTCGGCTAATAAACTCTGCGAGGGCGTTCCAAACCCAAAGCCCAGGTCCGACCAGCCCCGTTTGCCACCCGCCCGGATTCCCTGACAAACGCTGTACAGGTCGATGGCGGCATCGCAGGACAAGTTGATACCCGTTTGGACTTCAAAAATAGACTCCGGTCCGTTGGCCCCGACTTCGCGCCAGATGTTCGCGTAGTTGGGCAGCAGATCGTAGGTGCCCGCCTGATTTTTGATGATCGAGTCGGTCAGGTTATAGGCCTGCTGCCAATTTTTCTGGTACAAATACACTTTGGCCAGCATACCCATCGCAGTGGCTTTGGTGGCTTTACCCGTTTGGGTTTGCGCTTTGATCGGCAGGCTGTTCGCGGCAAACCGCAAATCGCTGATAATCTGGGCGTACACCTGCTCCCGACTGGCCCGTGTCTGCAAGGCTGTATTGTTGATTTCCCCAACGGGCGGCA
>JAYTAC010000683.1:0-2920 GCA_043737755.1 Spirosoma sp. | reverse complement strand
GCCCCGCCAATTGGCGGGGCTTCTGCTTGTCAGAGAAACTTTGGTTGATTACTTATGACACCACCATATCCTGCTTTGTGGAGTCCCACGTTACGCGCTTGCCTGTTTGTAGGGCCATTGTCGCCATGATGTTGGCAATGGAATGGTTGAAGCCAACACGGGCGGGGGCGTTCGGCTCTTTGCGACTGCGGACGCACTCCATCCAGTTTTTCATGTGGCGCGAGGTCATGTCGTCGGCTCCGGTGTTGGCCGATGTTTCGACGGGTGCGCCTTTCTCCAACTGCATACTTGGCAGCAAGTTGGCCTGCATATTCATTTCTTTGGCGTACCGCTCCTTCATACCTCCCTCCGACGAAATCTGGTTGGTATCCAGATTAATCATTCCGCCGTTCGAGTAGTAATATTCTTTGGTGCCACCGGCTTCGTTGTGCATCCGGGAGTGGTAGGTCACCTGAAAGCCTTTAGTTTTGTCATTGTCCGGGCCGTAGTCGAAAACAGCGGTGAAGGTATCGGCATTGGTACGGCCGTCTTTCCAGACGTACACCCCGCCGTTGGCCACCACAGAGCGCGGATGATCGAAGCCGCTGAACCAGTGTACCGTGTCGATCTGGTGCGACATCCACTGCCCCGGAATCCCCGACGAGTAGGGGTAGAACAGCCGAAACTCGAGGTACTTGCGCGGGTCCCACTCCACTTTGGGGCGGTTCATCTGGAAACGTGCCCAGTCGGTGTCTTCCTTGCGGATTTCAGAGACCAATTTCGGACGGCGCCAGCGGCCCGGCTGGTTGACGTTCCACGTCATCTCGACCATCGAAATATCGCCGAATTTGCCGGAGCGGATGAAATCGTTGGCGGCAAAGTAGTTGGGGGCCGACCGTCGCTGCGAGCCGATCTGCACGATCTTCTTGCTTTTCTCAACGGCTTTCAACGCTTTGCGGGCGTCGTCCAGTGACTCGGCGAAGGGCTTTTCGCAGTACACGTCCCGGCCCGACTCCACCGCATCGGCACAATGAATGGCGTGCTGGAAATCGGCGGTGCTGATGATGACGGCGTCGACGTCCTTGCGGTCGAGGAGTTCGTCGTTGTTGCGGGCCTTGAAAAACGAACTGTCGTTCCAGGTTTTGTCTTTCAGGTACGCTTCGGCTTCGTCGCGCCGACGGTTCCAGATGTCCGACACGCCCACGAAGGCGAAGTTCTGGTCTTTGGCGTGGGCCATGAACGCGGGGGCCAGCGACTGCCGGAACCGATCCGAGAATCCAATGATCCCCACCCGAACCCGCTCATTGGCACCGAGAATCCGGCCGTAGCTGGCTGCCGAAAAACTCATGCCGAGACTGGCTAATGCTGATTTCTTTAAAAACTCACGACGATTTTCCATCTAAAATCAAATGTTAAATGCTGAATAACTAATCAAGCAGGTAGTTGGTGCAAACGGTTATCGACCAGACGTGTCGGCGGGCCGATCCAGCGATTTTACTTTGACGTTTCGGTACGAAACCCGGTTTCCGTGGTCTTGTAGCAGAATATGGCCTTTGGCGGCTTCACCAAAACGACCGTTCGTGTTGTATTCCGGGGCCTTGTACTTGCTCATCGCCACAGCGTCGCGAAAGGCCGCGCTGCCGCGTTCGTACTCAACCACTTTTTTGCCGTTCAGGTAGTGCTCAACGTGCATTCCCTTCGACACAACGCGGCCCGTGTTCCATTCACCAATCGGGTTGGCTTTCTTACCGTCTGCCGGCATCAGGTCGTAAAGCGAACCGACGGTGCGGTTGCCATCGCGACCTAATTTGGCGTCGGGGTGTTTGTCGTCGTCCAGTACCTGAAATTCCAGCCCGAACGCTGATCCCTTTGGTTTCGGTTGGTGCTCGACCACAAAATATTTGACGCCACTGTTGGCTCCGTTGGTTAGCTGAAAGTCGAACGTCAGATCGAAATCGCCGTATTCAGCCTCGGTCACGATATCGCCGAACGCGGCAGCTTCCTTACCGTCGGACTGCTGAATCGTCAGCATACCGTTCTTTACATCCCAGCCTTTGCCGGGGAATTTATTGGTGTAAGCCCCGCGCCAGCCGGTCGTCGTTTTGCCATCGAAGAGCAATTTCCAGCCGTCTTTTTTCTCTTTTGCTGTGAGCGTGTTGGGCGTTTGCGGCTTCTCAAAAGCAAATAAGCTCAGTAGTAAACCAGATAGAAGCAGTTGTTTCATAGGGAGTTTCACAACGGAAATTTAAGCGTTTTCGTGATATATTCTTTGTTGATCCGAGCGCACTGAGCGGCCGTCTTGTCTTTTTCCGGTACCCCGTCCAGTTCGATGATTCCCCAACCGTTGAAATTTATATCGTCTAACGCCTTAAAAACCGCCGGTACGTTTACGTTACCCCGGCCGAGTTCCACGAACTTGTAGGCTTTGGGGTCGCCGGGCTTGTCGGGTAGGGGCGACATGGTGTCTTTCAGGTGCAGCGCATACAGCACGTCTTTGTACTGCTTCACCGCCCGTTCGGGTTGCCCACCGCCTTGCCGGTAGTGCGCAATGTCAAGTTCCAGTTTGCAGTATTTCGGGTTCATGGCCTGCACAATCACCTCGACCTCTTCGGGTGTTTCGCCGAGTTGGTGCATGTGGTTGTGGTAAGCCGCCTGAACGCCCATGTCGGCGGTTTGCTTGCCAATCTCGTTCATTACCGCTGCCAGGCGTTTCAGCTCATCCGTAGTCGGTAGCCGGTCTTTAGGCCGGGCGGAGTTGGTGAGTTGAATGGCCGACCCGCCAAGCGCTTTCACGAAACTGGCATGGGCCACGTGCATGTCGATGGTGCTTTGCTCCTTGGCGGGGTCAACCTCGACGTTGCCGCTCGAGAACATGGCCAACTGGAGTTTGTTCTGGTCGAGCAGTGCTTTCAGTTCCGAGGGCTTAGCCCGGTATGGCCCG
>JAYTAC010000682.1:0-7179 GCA_043737755.1 Spirosoma sp. | reverse complement strand
CTTGCGCTTCGTGCCGGGGTCGTCGTAGGCATTTTCGATACCCGTGATGCCGTAGGCGACAACGTACACCCGTTCGCCGGGTTTGAAGGCCAGCAGATCGTCGGCTAATAGTTTGGCGGCAAAGGCGCCTGTGCCACCGGGTGGCACAATGGTCTGATTCAGCGTCGTCACGTAGTTGAGGTGGCTTACCGCTTCGTCGCGCCCGAAAAACAACCGCACCCGCCGTTGCTGCTCCACCGCCGTCCCCACCGGCTGAACCGGCACACTCACCCCCGACAGTGTCAGGTTGAGACCGCTGATGGCCACCGCTAAGTTCGACGGTATGGTTTTGGCCCGTTCCCAGATTGTGACCGGGGCCACGAGCGTCGGCTGACCGCCCCCGTGCAGAATGCCGATCTGCTTGTAGTTGCCATAGTCCGCTTTGTTATAGCTCAGGTTGTAGCGTCCCGCAAACGCATTGGCAATCACGTAACGGCCCTCGGGTCGGCTGCGGACGGGAAACGCAGTTTGCAGCCCTTCCAGTGATACGATCATGCTATCACTTTTGGGCTTAACCGTGCCAAACTCATCGCATAGTGTCACGAAGCCGGTGATGTCGCCCCTTGCCGGAGCCTCCGTGCCGGGTGCTGCCGGATTCGACGTACCGCCAAACTGCGGGTCTGGCTCGGCGGGTCCGCAGGCCAGCAGTACAAACAGCAGCGATGCCTGAATGAAGTATGTGAGTGACAGACGCATAAGTAGTCGACGGTGCATAAAGTGAAGTACCAAAGTTAACCGTTTAGGACTGATTACGCAATCGGGGCGGATGAACGACCCGGCAGACTAAACGCCGGTGCCACCGCCGGGGAACACACGGTATGGCCAACGGATAACTACCCCCAAAACAGTCCATTGGCAAACTTTTTGCAACCCCCGCTATCGTTTAGCATTACTTTTGACCTACGTTGATCGTCTCAAACACGACTCACATGCCCGACAAATACGTGATGAACACTACTGCCGAACGCGAACGCATTTACGAACGGGCCGACAACAAAGGCTGGAAAAAATGGGGACCCTACCTCTCCGACCGCGCCTGGGGCACCGTCCGCGAAGACTACAGCCCCTACGGCGACGCCTGGAACTTCGTTACCCACGACATGGCCCGCTCCCGCGCCTACCGATGGGGCGAAGAGGGCATCGGCGGCATTTCAGACAATAAAGGCCACGTTTGCTTTGCGCTGGCATTCTGGAATCACAAAGACAACATTTTGAAAGAGAGACTCTTCGGACTGTCGGGACCGGAGGGAAACCACGGCGAAGACGTGAAGGAACTGTACTATTATTTGGACAGTACGCCCACGCACTCTTACATGAAAATGCTGTACAAATACCCGCAGCAGGAGTTTCCCTACAACCGGCTCGTGGTCGAAAGCAAGCTACGGGGTCGGCAGGAGCCGGAATTTGAACTGACTGACACGGGAATTTTTGCGCAGGACGAGTATTTTGACATTTTCATCGAATACGCTAAAGCCGGTCAGAACGACTGGTTGGTGACCGTTACGGCCCACAACCGCTCGGCGCAGGACGCCCCGCTGACGCTGCTGCCCACGATCTGGTTCCGCAATACATGGTCGTGGGGCTACGATCAGTACAACGCCCGCCCCATGCTCAACGGCATCGGCAAAAGCCAGATCGAGGTGAACCACAAGCTGTTGGGCAAGTATAAACTTTACTGCGAAGACGCCGACGCACTGCTGTTCTGCGACAACGACACCAACACCGAGCGGCTGTATGGTCGGCCCAACGTGGCCAAATACCCCAAAGACGGCATCAATAATTATGTCACCTCGGGCGGCAAGAAAAATTTTGTTAATCCTAATCAGATCGGCACCAAAGCATCGGCGCAGTACACCCGGCAGGTGTCGGCCGGGGGTAGCACCACCATCCGGCTGCGGTTCAGCGATCAGACGCTGCTGGCCCGCCCTTTCGCTGATTTTGACGACATCCATCAGCAGCGTCTGACCGAAACCGACGCGTTTTACGACACCCTGCAACGCAACGTAACGGACCCCGAACTGCGGGCTATTCAGCGGCAGGCCTACGCCGGGATGCTCTGGAACAAGCAGTTTTATTACTACAACGTCAACGAGTGGCTCAAGGGCGACCCCAAGATGCCGGTGCCGTTTCAGGGGCGCGTCTACGCCCGCAACGAAGGCTGGCGGCACATGTACACGGCCAACATCCTGAGTATGCCCGACAAATGGGAGTACCCGTGGTTTGCGGCCTGGGACTTAGCCTTCCACACGCTGACGCTGGCCCGGCTCGATCCGCACTTCGCCAAGCGGCAGCTGGCCGTTATCCTGCGCGAGTACTACATGCACCCCAACGGTCAGATTCCGGCCTACGAGTGGAACTTCGGCGACGTGAACCCGCCCGTTCATGCCTGGGCATCGTGGAAAGTCTACGAGATCGACAAGGAACAGAACGGCGTGGGCGACGTGGATTTTTTGGAGCGGGTATTCCACAAACTGCTGCTCAATTTTACGTGGTGGGTGAACCGCAAAGACGTTGAAGGCAACAATATTTTCGGCGGGGGTTTCCTCGGTTTGGACAACATTGGGCTGTTCGACCGCTCCCAGCCGCTGCCGATGGGCGGGCGCATCGAGCAGGCCGACGGCACGGGCTGGATGGCCATGTACACGCTGAACATGCTCCGAATCGCCTGCGAGATTTCGCTCACGCGGCCAAGCTACCAGGACATGGCCAGTAAGTTTTTTGAGCACTTCCTGCACATCGCGTCGGCCATGAACAACCTCGGAAAGCAGAACATCAGCTTGTGGGACGAGGTCGATCAGTTTTATTATGACGTGCTGCACACGCCCGATCAGAACGCCCGGCTGCTCAAAATCCGGTCGATGGTGGGGCTCATTCCGCTGTTTGCGGTCGAAGTCCTCGACGAGACCCTGCTCTCGAAACTACCCGATTTCAAACGGCGGGTGGAGTGGGTGCTCACCAACCGGCCCGACTTGGCCTCATTAGTATCGCGGTGGAACGAGCCGGGCAAGGGCGAAACCCACCTGCTGAGCTTGTTGCGTGGCCACCGGATGAAAATGCTCATGAAGCGGATGTTCGACGAGACCGAGTTTCTGTCCGACTACGGCATCCGCGCCCTGTCGAAACACCACGAAAAAACGCCCTACCAGTTTGAACTGAACAGCGAGATTTTTCAGGTCCGCTACGTGGCCGCTGAATCGGAGATGAGCATGTTCGGGGGTAACTCCAACTGGCGCGGGCCAATCTGGTTTCCCGTCAACTTCCTGCTGGTCGACTCGCTGCTGAAGTTTTACCAGTACTACGGCGACGACTTCGAGATCGAGTACCCGACGAATTCGGGGCAGGTGATGAGCATCAAAGAAGCGACGGTTCAGGTGGCCGAGCGGCTCATCAGCATCTTCCGGCGCGGGGCCGACGGGCGGATACCGGCTTACGGGTTGGACCAGAAGATGCAGCACGACCCGCACTTCGAGGGGCTGTACCTGTTCTACGAGTATTTCCACGGCGACGTGGGGGCGGGGCTGGGAGCCAACCACCAAACGGGCTGGACGGGCTTGGTAGCCGACCTGATCGAGTACGTCTACCAATACCGCACCGAGACCGTGGCGGTGCTGGCTGCGGGGAAGTAAACTGTTCCAGTTGGTCAGGACCTACCTCAGCAACCTATTGGACTGCTGAGGTATTTTTTGTGCGCTTCCTTCTTAAAACATGACTTTTTGAAGAATATATAAAACAATTATGAGTAATATTGTCGTAAAAGTACTTACAGCAGTCATAGCCGCCAATCCATTCGATGACAAATGGGTAGACTTTTTGTATTAATTTCCTGAGTATTTATACTACTGTAAATATACATTTTGTAAAATATGTAAACTATAAATCTTCAGAGTATGTCAATTTTGTCGTTGCAACAGATGCGATGGCATACATACATTTGGCTCATAATCAGCCGAGTAAAATTTGAATGTTTTTACAAGCTGACTCCTGTACCAGCAATTAAGAGCGATACAAAACATTTTCAGGCGGTGCCAACCCTTTAAGCAACGATTGAGTCATTGATCGATCACAGTCATTAAACCCAACGCATTATGAAAAAACAGCTCATCACTCTGATCACGCTTGTATTGCTGGTTGGCTGTAAGCAGGTAGAAATGCCACCCCTGCCCCCCCAACAGCAAATTTTAGGCAAGTGGGAAACTTTCTATTTAGGCAATGGGGAATACCGGCCTCCCATAGCGAAGCCCTCGGGATACCAAGAGTTTTTACCTGACAGTGTGCTCCTTGAGTACGACTATGCCAGTAAAACCACCTACAAACGGAAATATTGGATCGACACACTCCTACATATGGGTAGTCTCAGACAGGATGGATTTTTATTAAAATTTGATTATAAGTATCGGTTCCACAAAGATGAGCTTGAACTTAAGTTATTGAACGTCAGTGCGATCTTCAATGTATCCAAACACAAACGAATCAACTAAACTGAATACCGATCATGAAAACACAACTATTTGCCGCCATGATACTGGCGTTGCCCATGCTGGCCCACGCCCAACCCGCTACTCAGGCTCCGATTGTTCTCCGGGACAGTAAGGGCATTATTCGGGCGATGGAGTTTTCCGAGAAAGACGCAGCCAGCAGCCTGTCCGATCAGGCGTTTATGAAGCAATATCTGCTGGTAACCCCCGACGATGCCTTTGTGAAAGCCCGCGATAAACAACGGCGACCCGATTACATCAACGATCACTTCGATCAGTTTTACAAGGGTGTAAAAGTAGACGGCGGGGGCTACAACTTCCACTACAAGGCCGGAAAAATGTACTACGCCCACGGCCATTTTGTCAAATTAACCAACCTGGACGTCACGCCCGCCATCACCGCCCAAACGGCCCGAGACGCGTGGGCTACCTACAAGAAAATACCCCTCGCTACGATTGCTGATTTTACGGCTGAGTTGTTGATCAAGGAAATCGCTCCGTTGGATAGCGCGGCCAATCTGGTCTATAAAATCTATCTGCGCAGCACTCATCCGGCCAATGACGAGGTTGGTTACGTGCAGGCCAAGACCGGCCGGGTGGTCTTAGCCGAGCCGATTCTGACGCATGCCTCCCCGGTAATGAAAACCAAGACCCCAACCCCGAGTAGTCGGCCGACGAAAAGAACCACTCCCCAGGGCCGTTTGCTGACCCCGGCCACCGGTACGTTTGCCACCCGCTACAGCGGAGCGCGAACCGGCAGTACCGATAACAACAGCGGGACGTTTCGCTTACTGGATGAAACCAGAGGAGCCATTATCCACACCTGGAATTTACAGGGGAGTACAGATATTAGCACACGGGTAGAGCTAACCGATAACGATAATAACTGGACAGCGGCAGAACACAGTGCCAACGAAAACGATATGGGAATGGATGTTCATTGGGCACTTCAGCAAATTTACGACCGGCTCAACAATGCCCACGGCATCAATAGCTTCAATGATCCTGCTTCCGGGGCTGGTTTTCCCATTAATGCCCACATTCGGTACGGGAGTAGTAGTAATAATAGAGACAATGCAGGCTGGAATCGAGATGATAATCTTCTGATTTTTGGGGATGGCGATATAATTTTCCGTCCTGTTGCCGCCTTAGATGCAGTTGCTCATGAATTCGGGCATGGCATCACCGATTTCCAGATTGGCTGGGCGGGCACCGGCATTCAAGGGGCATTTAATGAGGGAATGAGTGATATTTGGGGGGCGATTATGCAACACCGAATTACGGGTGGCAATGTCTGGCAGATTGGCGAACAGCTCACCCTGAACAATCCCGCTCTACGGGATTTACAGAATACCAACCTTCCTAGTGTTTATACGCCGATAGCCAATACATTCGGATCGCCCCAGTACAATTCGGATGATAACGGGAATCAAGGGTTGAAAAATGACAAACGTGCCGTTTGGGTATGTTTGTAGAATGCTACCGCACGGGCGGCCCCGAACTACAACTCATTGCCCTCTACGACTACGTTTGCCGCTGCTATGATACGAACCCTGATTTGCATTCGCACCGCCAAAGCAACAATTACTGCCCCAACTTTACCGACCAGGAACTGATGACGATCTACCTCTTTGGCCTCATCGAGCACCGATTTACCCTCAGCCAAACCTACAAGTACATCACTGACCATTGGGCTGACTGGTTCCCCCGGTTGCCTTCCTACCAAGCCGTTAACTACCGAATAAATACCATCGGTGAGCATTTTTTACCTTTAATTGAAGCCCTCGTTGGGCAAATCCAGCAACAACCCGCCCTCATTGATGTACGCCTGACGGACTCCTTGCCAATCATCCTCAGCAAACGGCCCAACTCGGCTCGTGTCGCCCTCGACATGGCCGACAAAGGCTACTGTTCAACCAAAAAACTCTACTACCATGGCTTCAAACTACATCTGATTGCCGTTGACCGCTTGCAGAAGATGCCGTTGCCCGAACGCATTCAATTCACCAAAGCATCAGTCAATGACCTGACGGCCTTACGGGCTGAATTGGCCTACCTGCCGCCGGGCTGTTTGGTGGGCGATAAAGCGTACGCTTCAGCTCCCTTGAGTGAGGGCCTGGCGGCTCATCAGCAGCTCACGCTTTGCACACCGGTCAAGCTAAAGAAAGGGCAAAAACGCCTGGACGCGGCCGATAAAGGCTATTCTACTTACGTTAGCCGGATGCGCCAGCCGATTGAATCGCTCTTTAATTGGTTTATCGAGAAGACCCAAATTCAGTGTGGGGCTAAGATTCGTTCGGAGAAAGGGGCCTTACTACACTGTTTAGGCCGACTGGCGGCTGGACTCTACATCATGCTGTTCAACTCTTGATTCCCATATATAGTGTTGATACATTAAAAGTAATTGTATTATATTTGCACCATGTCAATCGAAACAGACATCAAACAGGCTACCCCGTTTAAAACGCCCTACCACCGGGTGATGGTCAACCTGATGTACACCGGTAACTGGGTTGCCGGCAGCCAGATGCGGGTGCTGAAACCATTCGGTCTGACGTTACAGCAATACAACGTACTCCGAATTCTGCGCGGTCAGTATCCCAACCCGGTCAAAGTAAGTGACATTACCGAGCGAATGCTGGACAAAATGTCGAACGCTTCCCGA
>JAYTAC010000681.1:0-1015 GCA_043737755.1 Spirosoma sp. | reverse complement strand
TCAACGTGTCGCAAACGTGGCGGAAATGCGCCGATATCCAGGCCGTGATGCAGTACATCAGCGAGTGGGAAACCAAGCGATTCGAGCTACCCCTCGGCACCGACGGCATTGTGCTGAAAGTGAACCGCTACGACCAGCAGCGGGAACTGGGATTTACGGCCAAGAGTCCCCGCTGGGCTATCTCCTTCAAGTACAAAGCACTGGGAGCCAGCACCATGCTCAACGGCATCAGCTATCAGGTGGGCCGGACGGGGGCCGTTACGCCCGTGGCCCTGCTGACGCCCGTGCTGCTGGCCGGAACGGTAGTGAAGCGGGCATCGCTCCACAACGCCAACGAAATCGAGCGGCTCGGCGTGATGCTGCACGACACGGTATTCGTGGAGAAAGGGGGCGAAATTATTCCCAAAATTACGGGTGTCGACCTCAGCAAGCGCATCGGCCAAACCGTCCCGATTGTGTATCCCACCGAGTGCCCCGCCTGCCAAACGCCCCTGATTCGTCGCGACAAAGAAGCCCACTTTTACTGCCCCAACTCGACAGGATGCCCACCCCAGCGGCAAGCCCGGTTTGAGCATTTTATCCAGCGACGGGCCATGAACATCGAAAGTCTCGGCGAAGGTAAAATCGAACTGCTCATCGACCGGGGTCTCGTTCAAACCCCCGCTGACCTCTATGACCTCACAGCGGGTCTGTTGCTGGGTTTGGAAAAAACCTACCCCGCCACGCCACTCATCAACGACGACGGCTCCGAAACACCCGGCAAAGCCCGCACGGTGAAGTTTGGTCCGAAAACCGTCGAGAACATTCTGACCGCCATCGACCGCTCCAAAGCGCAGCCGTTGCCCAATGTCCTGTTCGGGTTGGGTATCCGGTACGTGGGTAACACCACCGCCGAGCGGATTGCCGATTATTTCGGGTCGGTAGACGTGCTCATGGACGCCCCGTTCGATGTCCTCGCCAACGTGCCCGACGTGGGGCCGCGCATTGCCCAAAGCTTAGCCGACTGGTTCGCCGA
>JAYTAC010000680.1:0-7195 GCA_043737755.1 Spirosoma sp. | reverse complement strand
TGAGTTGGTCAGCCCCAACGGGGAACTGCACTCACCAACTGACCAGCTAACTCACCGACCAACTCACCAACGTTGAAAACACACGAAGTAATCATTGCACCCGGCCGCGCGGAGCGGCACTACTGGCGGGACCTCTGGCGCAACCGGGAACTGATGTACATTCTGTCGATGCGCGACGTGTCGGTGCGCTACAAGCAAACGGCCCTGGGCATGGCGTGGGGGCTGATCCGGCCGTTGATGACGATGCTCATCATGGTGCTGGTATTCAGTAACATTGCCAAACTCCCCCCCGATCCGGGTGTTCCCTATCCGCTCATGGTACTGGGCGGCATCACTGTCTGGACGTTCTTCGCCACGGCTTTCACTCAGATCAGCAACAGCGTGACGCTCAACGCCAACCTCGTCACGAAGGTGTATTTCCCCCGGCTCATCATGCCCATCAGCGCAATAGCCGTCAGCTTCATCGACTTTTTAGTGTCGTTGGGCCTGTTCATTCTATTGGCCATCTGGTACCGGTTTGTTCCCGACTGGCATCTGCTGTTTGTGCCGCTGTTTATGCTGCTGGCGGTGTTGGCTGCGTTTGCGTTTGGCTTATTTTTTGCCGTGGTCAACGTCAGGTTCCGCGACGTGGGTCAGTTGATTCCGTTCTTGGTACAGGTAGGTTTTTACGCCTGTCCGATTGCCTACAGCAGCCGGTTGGTGGCTAATGACTGGTTCTACAAATACTACATTCTGAACCCGATGGTGGGCATCATCGACGGCTTTCGGTGGGCATTGCTGGGCGGCAAAGCGTATTTCAATCCGCAGAGTTTGCTGCTGTCGGTGATCATCGTAGTCGTTTGCCTGAGCCTGTCGCTCTACTTTTTTCGGAAACGCGAGAGTACCTTTGTGGATGATATTTAACAGTTGACCAATTAGTGAGTTGGTAAGTTAGTCAGTAGCTGACGTACGTACGCACTCCCACTCATTAACCGGCCAACTTACCGACTCACCAACTGAATTCATGTCTGTCATTACCGTCGAGAACATAAGCAAGCAGTACATTATCGACCACCAGAAAGGGAAGGGGGCCAATACCCTGCGCGATGTGATTTCGGCGAATTTCCGGCAGGTATTCAACGGGCAGAAAAAACAGGCAGACGCCACGAAAGAAGAATTCTGGGCCTTGCGCGACGTGAACTTTTCCATCGAGCAAGGCGACCGGGTGGGCATTGTCGGGCACAACGGCGCGGGAAAGTCCACGATGCTCAAAATCCTGAGCAAAATCATCGAGCCAACCACCGGCAGCGTCCGCATCCGGGGCCGCGTGGCCAGCTTGCTCGAAGTCGGAACGGGCTTCCACCCCGAACTGACGGGCCGCGAGAACATCTACCTCAACGGGTCATTGCTGGGCATGAGCCGCAGCGAAATCAAAAAGCAGTTCGACGAAATTGTCGCCTTCGCGGGCGTCGAGAAATTCCTCGATACGCCCGTCAAACGCTATTCGTCGGGGATGTACGTCCGGCTGGGGTTTGCCATCTCGGCCCACCTCGACCCCGAAATCATGATTGTGGATGAGGTACTGGCCGTGGGCGACGCTGAATTTCAAAAGAAAAGTCTCGGCAAAATGCGCGACAACTCCGCCAGCGGCCGAACCATCATCTTCGTGAGCCACAACCTGACGGCGGTGCAGGCACTGTGCAACAAAACGTTGTATTTTGAGAAAGGGCAACTCATCGAGCAGGGCGAAACCAATCAGGTGATCGCGTCGTATCTGAGCAAGGTGTCCCGAACCCGGCTGTTGCGGCAGTGGGACACGCCCGAAGACGGCCCCGGCAATGATCTAGTCCGGGTTCAGCGCATCGAACTGACGCCCGATTACCAGGATGAGCTGACCCACATCGACGTCAGGACGCCCATGAAACTGCGGTTCGAGTTCTGGAATATGATGGACCGGGCCAACCTCAACCTGAGTATGCACCTCAACTCGCTGACGGGTGAGTGCATTTTCAACGTCGGCACTCAGTCGCAGTCGTACGGCAAGGGATTGATTGCGGGCGAATGCACCATTCCCGGCTACTTCCTCAACGACGGCTCGTACACCATTTCGGTGATGATCGTGAAAGATACCGTTACGCCCCTTTACACGATGGAGGAAGGCATTACATTTGACGTGGAAGATTACCGCGAAGGCATTGCGTGGTACGGCAAATGGCCGGGCTACGTCCGTCCCCAGTTTCCGTTCGAGATGGGGATGCTTGAGCCAGTTATCAGTTAACAGTAACCAGTTGTCTTTTCTATGGATTGCCGATTGCTCACTGATAATTCGTCGCTGATAACTGGTCACTGTTAACTGATAACTGAAAATGATCAACGTCACTAAATCATACCTGCCCGATTTTGAGGAATACACAAACCTCCTCCGGGGAGTCTGGGAGCGGGTACACCTCACCAACGACGGCCCGCTGCTGCGCGATCTGGAAGCGCAGATGAAAGAATATCTGGGTGTAAAACACCTCAAATACTGCACCAACGGCACCATTGTGCTCCAGATGGCCCTCAAAGCCTTGGACATCACCAAAGAAGTCATCACGACGCCTTTTTCCTACGTGGCCACCACCAACGCGCTGCTGTGGGAAGGCTGCACACCCGTTTTCGCCGACATTCGCCCGGACGATTTTTGCATCAACGCCGATAAAATTGAAGCCCTTATCACCGAGAATACGCAGGCCATCATGGCTACGCACGTCTACGGAAACGCCTGCCGCGTGGAGCAGATTCAGGCCATTGCCCAAAAGCACAACCTGAAGGTTATTTACGATGCCGCCCACACGTTCGGGTCCCGCTACAACGACCGCTCGATTCTGAGTTACGGCGACCTGAGCACCTGTAGTTTCCACGCCACCAAAGTATTTCACACCGTTGAGGGCGGCTGCATCGTGACGGACGACGACGCGATGGCGCAGAAACTGCACTTCTACCGGTCGTTCGGCCACCGCAACGACGACTATTACAGCGTCGGCATCAACGCCAAAAACTCCGAGTTTCACGCGGCAATGGGTCTGTGCGTACTGCCCAAAGTTCCCGCGCTGATCGAGGCCCGCAAACAGGTGTTCGGCTATTATAACGACCGGCTCGACTTCAGCAAAATTACCCGCCCCACGCTCACGCCCGGCGTCGACTACAACTACGCGTACTACCCGGTTGTGCTCGATTCGGAAGAGACGCTGCTGCGGGTGGTCGATTCGCTGAAAGCGCAGGAGGTGTCGGCCCGGCGGTACTTTTTTCCGTCGCTCAACACCCTGCCGTTTTCGATGGGTCACCAGCCCTGCCCGGTATCGGAAGACGTATCGCTGCGCGTGCTGTGCCTGCCGCTTTACCCTGATTTAGCCGAAGCCGACGTCGACCGGATTGCCGGGGTCGTTAACGAAGCCATTGCTTTAGTCCTCACTGACTAATGACCGTCGTCTACCTCGTTTTTCTCTCACTTTTTCTGTTTTACGTCGGTCGGCTTTCGACGCGAATTGCCCGGCGGTCGCTGACGGAGTGGCTGCTGACGACGTTTTTGCTGGGGGCGGGCAGCGTTATCATGACGGGTTTCGTGCTGTCGGCTCTTCACCTGACCGATAATTCGTTGGTTTGGGCACTGTCGGTCTTTGTTACGGCAACGGCGATTGGTTTGGTGCTGATCAACTTGCCTCGGTCTGTGTCCTCACAGACCGTAGAGTCATCGGAATCGCAGTCGGATACTTTCGCGCACCGCCATTTTTCCATTTCTCTGCTCCTTCGCGACCGGGTCCGCACGTTTAGTGAGTGGTTTGGGGGCGTGTCGGTCTACGCCAAATTTCTGTTTTCCACGCTGTTCGTTACGCTGACCGTTATTGCCGTCACGAACCTGCTTCTGGTGCTGTTTACCGTGCCCAACGAGTGGGACAGCATGACGGGCCACCTCAACCGGGTGATGCAGTACGTGCAGCGCGGCACCATGCAGCACTTCGGCGGTACCAACTGGAACATGGATACCTACCCCAAAAGCGTCTGTACCCTTCAGATTTATTCGTTTTTGATGACGGGTCGTTTCGAGAACGGCTTCAAGTTTATTCATCACCTGAGTTACTGGACGTCCATCATCGCCGTGTTCGGTATCGTGCAGCGGATCGGGCAGCTCACCCGTGGCAACGCGTCGCTTTCGGCCAGTTTCTTCTGCGCATTAGCCTACGCCTTGCTGCCGGACTTTCTGATGCAGGCCATCACGACCGAAACCGACATCGTGCTGACGGCCTACCTGAGCGTGTTGCTTTACATGCTGTTCACCTACAAACAAACTGCATCGACCGGTCGCGCCGACCGGTTCGCCGTGGTCCGGCCGGTTCGCCGGAGCGATCCCGGTGCGGCCCGGTATCTGTGGTTAGCGGGTATGGCGTTTGGCATGGCGTTCGGCCATAAAATCACGTTCGCGCTGTTGCTGCCGTCGGTATTCGTGGTGATGATTTATACGGTGTTCTGGTCGGAATCGCTGGTGGTTACATTCGGGCGGACATGGCGGCTGGGCGCGGCTATCATCGTGGGCGTTTGCCTGTGGACGCTGCCGACGGGGTATCTGAAAAACATTGCCGTGTTTGGCCATCCCATTGGACCGCCAACGGCTCTCAAGCACCAGTCGGTGGAGCGGGCGGGGTCGCTGCGCAATTTGCTCGAACAGGGAAGCCGCAACGTAATCCGCTACGGATACGACCATGTGAACTTAGACGGTATCCGCAACCTCGAAGCCGGTGCTACCGTCAACCGCGTCATGCGCAAACCGCTGGTGGCGTTGGAAAACGCGCTGCACATGCGCTTAGATGAGGAGACCGATTTCTCGATTCAGCCCTTTGCCTTCGACCGGAAGTTTGTGTTCTACAACGCCAATCCATACTGGGGTGTGTTCGGTTTCGGGTTGATTATTCCGTTACTGCTGCTGGTTCTGACGGGTATCGTCCGGTCAATACCGCATCTTTTCCTTGGATTTGCGCTGATCCTGCATTTTGCGGCCCTTTCCTATTCGGCACCCTACGACCCGTTCAAAGGGCGTTATTTCATTGAAACGGGGCTATTCGGGATTCTGTTTTTGTCGCTGTTGTTCCTGCATCCCCGTACCACGGTCGATGTTTCCGCCGAATCCACGGGGGGGCGAACGGTCTGGAAAGGCTACGTTGGTCTGGTAACGGTGCTGGGCTGCGCGTCGGCGATGCTGTGCGTATATGGAAACATTCGTGCCCTGCCGTTTAGCTGGACAGCCCCGGACGGCAAAACATACCCATCGGCCTTTGCATCAGACCGGATTCGACAGATGGCCGTTGGTCGTCCCGACATTTACGTGCCTTACAAACGGTTTGACGAACTGGTGCCCGACACGGCAACGGTCGCTCTCGGCACTATCAACGACGATTATGAGTATCCGCTCTATGGTCCAAACTTGTCGCGTCGGCTCATCGCCATCAACCCGTTTGAGCAGGGGCTGAAACCGATACCGGCCGAAGCTGATTACCTGTTTTTCGCCAAAAGCGTGATCCGACCCGCGCCGGGCGACATTCGTCTGGGCACCGACACGACGATGCGCAGCGCGATGATCGTGCCTGCTGAAGATTATTATTTAAGGAAATTGAAATAATCCTGACCGACCCGTCGGACCGCCCACCTATGACATTAGCCATCATGCAGCCTTATTTTCTGCCCTACATCGGCTACATGCAGTTGATGAATGCCGTCGACACGTTCGTGCTGTACGACGACGTGGCGTTTATTAACCGGGGCTGGATCAACCGCAACCGGCTGCTAATCAACGGGCAAGAGTACATGTTTACCGTGCCCTTGCGCGATGCCAGCCAGAACAAGCGCATCAACGAAGTGAGCTTGGCCGATGACCCGAAGTGGCGGAGCAAACTGCTGAAAACCATCGAGCAGGGCTACCGCAAAGCTCCCTATTACGGAACGGTAATGCCCATCACCGAAAATAGTATCAATTTTGCGACCGGCTCCATTGCTGATTTAGTGCACCACAGCTTAATCGAACTCAATCAGTACCTCGGCCTGACAACCCGGTTGGTGGCGTCGTCTTCGGTCTACGGTAATAGTCACCTGAAAGCGCAGGAGCGGATTCTGGACATCTGCCGGCAGGAAAGTGCTACGCGATACATTAACCCCATCGGCGGCATGGAACTGTATGACAAACCAGCATTTGCGCAGGCGGGCATCGAGCTTAATTTTATCCAATCGAAACGGGTCGAGTATCCGCAGCTTAACCGGACCCGCATCGGCGGAGCGGCCGGAGCGGACAATTTTATCCCGTGGCTGTCCGTGCTCGATGCGCTGATGTTCTGCGACGTACCGACGGTCCGGGTAATGCTGGGGGAGTATGAACTGGTGTAACTCTGAGTGATGAATGATGAATGATGAACGATCTGCGCTGACAGTCATTCATCATTCATCCGCACGGGCGGCCCCGATTCATCGCTCATCATTCAAAAAAGCATGGCAAAGGTTATTATTTTCGGGGTAATGGACACGGCTGAACTGGCGCATTTCTACCTCACCCACGACTCCGAACACGAAGTGGCTGCGTTCACCGTCAGTCGCGAATACATGAGCGGGACCGAGTTCCGGGGACTACCAGTAGTGGCGTTTGAGGAGGTGGAAACCGTATATTTTCCCCAGGAGTACAAGTTTTTCGCGCCCATGACCGGCCGGAACATGAACAAAAATCGCGAACGGATTTACCTCGAAGCCAAAGCCAAAGGCTACGAGTTTATCTCCTACGTCAGTTCCAAGGCGACGCTGTTCGGCAATGAGATCGGCGAAAACTGCTTCATCCTCGAAGACAACACCATCCAGCCGTTTACTACCATTGGCAACAACGTTGTGCTGTGGAGCGGCAACCACATCGGGCACCACGGGCAGATTAAAGACCACGTCTTTTTTACTTCGCACGTGGTCATGTCGGGCCACTGTATCATCGAACCGTACTGTTTTTTTGGCGTCAACAGCACCATCCGAGACTTCCTGCACATCGCCACCGGTACGCTCGTCGGCATGGCGTCGGCTATTTATAAAGATACCGACGAGTGGGGTCTCTACATCGGTAACCCCGCCAAAAAATTACCCAAACCGAGCTACGAAGCGTACTGATTTAGTTTGTCGTTTGTGGTTGGCTGACGCGTCTGTTCATACGCGTCAGCCA
>JAYTAC010000679.1:0-1019 GCA_043737755.1 Spirosoma sp. | reverse complement strand
ATCAGGCCATCAAGCCCGCCATCCGGGAGTTTCGTTGGTACAAACCAGCCATGTGGACCCTCATCGGCATTTGCGGTGGCTGCGTCCTGCTACATCTGCTGCCGCCCCACTTCCACGCCTATTTCAATCTCCCCGTCAACCGGATTATGACCGGGATGAGCCTTGTCAACTTAGTCTGGATTGGTTATTTCAGCCTTCTCGCCTACCGGCGGGCGGGTATCATGTATCTGGGCTTATTTTTTCTTCTGCTCATTGGCGATGTTGTGGTGAAGCAACTAAGTGATCTGATCCGGGGAAATGAGTTGTCGCTGCTGAAGTATCCGGCCCAGCACCCGCTGCTGCTGATTGCCATGCTCACCTACCTGATCGCGTCGCAGTTTCGGCGCGAACTGGTGACCAAGCAACGCCTGCAAAAACAGGTTTCTACCACCCGGCAGCAGATGGATACCCTGCGACGGGAAGAAATTGAACGCATTGGCCGCGACCTGCACGATCAGGTCGGTAACACGCTGGCGTCGGCATTGGGTTATATCACCAGCCCGCAGACAAACTCTGACAAACCCCGGCAACTCATCCGCGACGCCATTACGGAACTGCGTTTCCTGAGTCATAACTTAGTGAAAGACGACGACCGGCCCCTGACCGAAAAGATAGAAACACTAGTGAGCCGGTTCAATGACTTCTCGCCCGTCCGGTTCGTTTTTCAGGATTATACCGAAAAAAAGGCCAACTCCCTGCCCCGGATTCAGCAACAGAACATTTATGGCATTCTACAGGAACTGCTTACTAACACAGTCCGGCATTCGGGCGCGAGCGTGGCCTACGTGCAGTTTTTCTGCGACGGGCAAACCATCGAGGTAGCCGTGGAAGACGATGGCGTTGGCTTCGACCCGACCACCGCCCAAGGCTCCGGTATTGGCCTGCAAAATATGCACAAACGGGCCGAACTGGCCCGGATCTCCCTCCGCTTCGACCCGACACCCACCGGTACGAGCGTTTTCCTGAGTATTCCCCGCGAT
>JAYTAC010000678.1:0-16761 GCA_043737755.1 Spirosoma sp. | reverse complement strand
ATATGAGCACCCCCTGTAACAGATATGACTATTAAGGCTCTTAGCTACTCTAAAGTGCTGCTTACGAGCGATAAAGCCCGGCTTATTTTAAAAACTGTTGGTAACCGAACACTAACTGGATAGTCTAAAAGCCAGAATCTAACCCATTAATAACGTTAACGTCCGCAACATGAATAATAAATACCACCTGCTCGTGGTCGACGGGAATCCCTATGTGTCAGGAATCCTTGTTCAGACGCTCCGAACACACTTCAACGTCACCGTAGCCAATACAGGTCAGGAAGCTGTCCGTTTACTAATTCAAGGTAATCGATTCGACTGCGTGCTTACCGAACTGAACCTGCCCCTGATTGGTGGTCTGGAACTGACAAATTTCATTCGAACAAACAGACTGCTCAAACACACGCCCGTCGTTGTTCTCTCCAATGCCTCGGACAGCGATACCCGAATCGAGTGTCTGGAGCAAGGTGTGGACAGTTACATCGCCAAACCGTTCAATCCGCTCGAAGTACGTGCTAAATTACTGGCCCTGCTGCGACGCACAGCTCTAGCCGTTGAAGAGACTCCCTACTCGCCCGTCTCCGTCCGCCAACAACCGGAAGCCAAACCAGTCCACCAACTAAAATCACGCCTGTTGTCCATGATTCTGAAGCCGTACGCTGCCCTTCAACGGACCTGATTCTACCCAAATGCCAATCAGCAAGTTGTTTATTTGTAATAACATGCAACAAAATTACCCGACTGATTTGTTAAACAGATATTTTTGTCCAAAAAATAAAGTAAAAGTCCACTCAAAACAGATGGTGTGAATAAAGGCTCGTTCCAATCTCTGTTGTTGATCGAACACGATGAACACCTCATTGATCGACTGCTGACTGTGGCGGGCGTGTTCTGCTCGGTGCTGCCTTTCAGAACGGCCGACGAGGCCATGACCTGGCTGAACAGTGGACAACGGGCAGACCTGGTTGTTGCCAGCCAGAACAACAGTCAGCACCTGCTGTCTACGGTGCGAAAAAGCCCCGGTCATCAGTTTGTTCCCATCCTGATTACGTGTCTTTCCACAGAAATAAATTCGATTGAGGGTGCCTTGTCAGCCACAGCAACCGATTTGCTGATAATTGATGAAGATGATCGCTGTCTGGAATCCAAAATACGGTACTATCTCCGGTTGAGTGCTGCTGCCTGCGCCGACCATAGCACAACGCATAGACCGTTCGCCCATCGGTTCAGGCTGCCGTGGTGGAAGCGATCAGTAGACATCGGCGTTTCGCTCACCGTCCTGTTGCTGTTGTCGCCGTTGCTGCTGGTTGTTGCCCTGCTCATTGTTCTGGATTCAAAAGGACCAGTAGTTTACAAATCCAGACGAGCCGGTGCCAACTATTACATCTTCAACATGTATAAGTTCAGGACCATGAAGGCGCAGGCCGATCAGCAGTTGAAAGAACTATCGGGAATTAACATCTACGCTAAATCAACTGATCTGGCACCGGGCAGTACCGAAACAACCACGAACGACCCGACCAGCTACCTCTGCAATACCTGCCGACAGCAGGGCATATTGTGCCAGCAACCACTTTTCGACCAGAACAGGCCAATCTGCGAGAAGCTGTATTTGCAGGAAAATAAGGATTTAGCCAAATTCATGAAGTTTCGCAACGATCCGCGCATCACGCGGTTGGGTACGTTTCTGCGCAACAGCAGCATCGACGAGCTGCCACAGTTGTTCAACGTGCTGCTCGGCAACATGTCGCTGGTTGGCAACCGGCCGCTGCCACTCTACGAAGCGGAAAAATTAACCGCCGACGATTCGGCCAAGCGCTTTGCCGGCCCGGCCGGCCTAACGGGCATCTGGCAAACAAAAAAACGGGCCAAAGGACAAGGGCCAATGTCGGACCGGGAGCGGATTTTGCTCGATATCGAGTATGCCGGTACGTTCTCCTTCAAAACAGACATGCAGATCATCTGGAAGACTTTTTTCAGCTTATGGCAGAAAGAGAACGTGTAGCGGGCGACGGTCAAGCCAGCGACATGCCGCTCGTGTCGATCATCACCATCAATTACAACCAGGCCGAGACAACCCGTCAGTTTCTGGACTCCTGCCAGGGATTAACTTATCCCAACTACGAAATTATCGTGGTCGATAACGCATCGGTGCCCGCACTCGATGCCGTTGTAGACCTTCGCGCATACAATGGGCTCCGGCTCATTCGGACGGAGCGCAACGCGGGCTTCACGGGTGGCAACAACGCCGGTATCGCCGAAGCGTGGGGCGACTATTTCTTTATCGTCAACAACGACACCGAACTCACGCCGACGCTTATCGAGGCCTTGCTGCGTCCGTTCGAGGCCAATGACCGGATCGGCGTCGTGTGTCCCAAAATAAGATTCTTCGACGCGCCCACCATTGTTCAGTATGCGGGCTACAACGCCATGAACATGTATACCGGCACGGCAACGCCCGTTGGTCTGAACCAGCCCGACAGTGACCTCTACGACCGGGCGGGCACCACCAATTTTGCGCACGGCTGCGCCATGATGGTCAGCCGGGACGTTGTGAAGAAGGTGGGCCGGTTTGCGGATCGTTTTTTTCTGTACTACGAAGAACTCGACTGGTCGCAGCGGATAAAAAATGCCGGTTTTCTGATTTATTACCAGCCGTCGGCCACGCTGCTGCACAAAGAGTCGCTGTCCGTTGGGCGGCACAATCCGCTGAAAACGTACTACCTCACCCGCAACCGCATTCTGTTCATGCGTCGTCATTGTTCGCCGGTTCAGTTGGCCGTTTTTTACCTGTTTTTCGTTGGTTGTGTGCTGCCCAAACACGTTTTTTCCTACGCAGTCACCGGCCGGTTCAAACACGCCGGAGCCTTCGTCAGGGGCGTACTCTGGAACCTGACCTCGCCGAGCGTATCACCGGTTTAGACCGTTCACTGATTCTGATGATTGATTTTTACCCGTTCGTCCGCAGCTTATTTTTCCTGCTGGCCTTCACCGTTTTTTACACCTACGTCGGCTACGGCTTGGTTGTGTGGCTATTAGTACGGCTACGGCCGGGCAGCAAGTCAACCCCCGCCGGACCGTCCACGCCCCTCCCCGACGTAACAATGGTGGTGCCCGCCTACAACGAGCGGGACTACCTGCCCGCTAAACTCCAGAACTGCTTAGACCAGGACTACCCCGCCGAACGGTTGCACCTGCTGTTTGTGACGGAAGGGTCCAACGATGGGTCGGTGGAGTATCTGGAAGGGATGAAACAGCGCGTGCCAAACCTGACGATCATTGGTGGTACGCGTCGGCTGGGCAAAGTAGCGGCCATGAACCGGGCCATGCGTCAGGTGAGCACCCCCATCACTATTTTCACCGATGCCAATACGCAGCTCAACCGCGAGGCCGTCCGGAGGCTGGCAACCCGGTTCCAGCCCGCAGACGTGGGGGCCGTGACGGGCGAAAAACGCATCAGCAGCCAGGGCACCGAAGCCGCAGCGGGCAGTGGCGAAGGATTGTACTGGCGGTATGAGTCGTTCCTGAAAAGACTCGACGCCCGGCTTCATACCATCGTGGGAGCCGCCGGTGAGTTGTTTGCCATCCGCACCGAACTCTACGAACCCGTGGAACCGGACACCCTGCTCGACGATTTCATAATCTCACTTCGCATTGCGGGTCGTGGCTACCGCGTCGACTACGCGCCCGATGCCTACGCCCTCGAACGACCGTCGCACTCGGTGAATGAGGAAATGAAACGAAAGGTGCGGATTGCGACCGGCGGCTTTCAGGCCATTCAGCGACTGTCGCACCTGCTCAATATTTTCACTTACGGCTGGCTCACGTTTCAGTACGTATCGCACCGGGTGCTGCGGTGGGCCGTCGCGCCTTTTTGCCTACCCCTGCTGCTGGTGCTGAACGCGGTTATGCTGACCGAATCGAATGCGGCTGGCAACCCACCAACGGACGCGGGATTTTGGTGGGCCTTGCTGATAGCGCAGCTTATTTTTTATGGCATGGCTTATGTGGGGTACACGTTGGAGAACCGGCAAACCCGCTGGAAACTTACCTTCGTTCCCTTCTATTTCGTGTTTATGAACTGGTGCGTTCTGCTGGGATTTGCCCGCTTCCGAAACGGTGGCATTTCGGGCGTCTGGGAGAAATCCAGACGGGCCGTTTAACCAGTAAAAACCGCTCACCACCCACCCGAACGAATTGAACCATGCCTGACCAAACGACCACCTTTACCCAACGGTTGACCGGCAACCAGTGGCTGTATGGCGCACTGAGCATAGCGACAGCACTGATTGTCGGCTGGCTCATCGGTACGCTGGGGATACCGGGGGCGTTTGTTATCGTGGCACTGCCGGTGGCTCTGCTGATGGTAGCGGGGGTTTTGCTGGAGCCTAAAGCGGGCCTGCTGATTTATATCAACCTAAGTTTCGTCATTGGCTTCACCCGGTTCATCGAAGGCGAAACGCCACTGGGCCTTTCGCTCGACGCGGTACTCTTTCTGACCATGCTCGGCGTGCTGCTGAACGGCAAACGCATGAACTGGAAACGGCTCAACAGCCCCATCTTTTATCTGCTGGTATTCTGGCTGTTCTACACGATTCTGGAATATTTCAACCCGGAAGTGCCAAACCCCACAGCCTGGTTTTATAAGTTTCGCTCGGTTTCGCTGAACTGGTTTTTTCTCGTCATCATCGTATTGGTAACGGACATCACCCGGAACGACATCCGGTGGCTGGTTCGGCTGTGGCTGTTCTGGTCCTGTCTGGCCGCACTGTGGGCGTTCAAGCAGCACTACATCGGATTGGCCGATGCCGAGGCCCGGTGGTTAGCCCAGGGAGCCGCCAAAACACACATGCTCTGGGGTCAACTGCGGTGTTTCTCGTTTTATTCCGATGCCTCGCAGTTCGGAGCCGAAATGGCGGGGCTGACGCTGATCTGTCTGATTTTCTTTTTCGAGAAGAAAGGACCGCTGCTTCGTGCGACTTTGCTGCTGCTGGTGGTGGTGTTTTTCTGGGGATATGCCCTTTCGGGCACCCGCAGTGCGCTGTTCGTGCTGCTGGGTGGCTACGGCGCGTACCTGATTCTGCGCCGGAACTTCGCCCTGATCGTTCGGGGTGCATTGGTGGCAACCCCAATCCTGGCCATTCTGCTGTTTACCCACATCGGCGATTCCAACTACCAGATTTTTCGGATGCGAACCGCGTTGCGCCCTACCGAAGACGCGTCGTTTATGGTGCGCCTTGACAACCAGAAACTCATTAAAAATTACATGGCCGATCTGCCCTTCGGGGCGGGGCTGGGTACGTCGGGAGCGATGGGCGCGCGTTTTTCGCCCGATCACGGGGCCGCCCAGATTCCGCCCGATAGCTGGTATGTTGAACTCTGGATCGAAACCGGCGTCGTGGGCGTGGTTATTTACCTGCTGATATTGGCCACGCTGATCGGGCTGGGCACCTACCGGGTGTGGCACCTGAAAGACCCATGGCTGATGACCGTGATGATTGCCCTGCTGGCCGAATTTATTGGCATCTGCGTGATGAGTTATTCCAACGCAACGCTGGGCCAGTTTCCCACCAGTACGATTCTGGGCATCACGTCGGTGCTGTTTACGACCTGCAACCGGTGGGACACCAACCCGGATGAAACTGCCCGCAAACCTACCGTGTACACTACCAACCGGGCCTACCGATGAAAAATTTTGACGGTATAATCTGCATCGGTCAGACGACCTGGGAGGGTGATTTCCAAAAAGCCGTCGTTCAACTCATGACCGAACTGTCGGTACGCCACCAAATCGTATACGTCGATTATCAACACACGTGGAAAGACTGGGCGACGGATTCATCGGTGCGGAAGCGGGCGCAGTTTACGGAGCAGCTTACCAAAAAAACGGTCGACACCGGGGGCAATGTTCATGTGTGGCGCCCCCCCCTGATGCTGCCCATCAACTGGCTGTCAGCCCGGCCCTTCGACTGGTTTATGCGCTGGAACGCTGGCCAACTTATAAGCGGACTGCGTCGTGCCATGCGCCAATTAGATATCAACAACCCTCTGATTATTAACGCGTTTAACCCATCGTTTGGCTTGCCCATGCTGGGGGAACTAAACGAAGCCGGAACGATTTATTACTGCTTCGATGAAATCTCGGTTGCCAACTGGATGAGTCGGCACGGCGGTCGGCATGAAACGGCGTACCTGAAGCGGGTTGACGCCGTCGTGACCACCTCCGAAGCCCTGCGCCGGTCTAAATCCGGGCTACAACCCAATGCCTACTGCGTGAAAAACGGGGTTAATTTCGAGTTGTTCAATCAGGCGCGTGAGTTTATTACAGCGAGACCCACGGACCGCCCGGTGGTGGGGTATCTCGGCACGGCCGACAACCGCATCGACGTCGACATCGTTGAGTACTGCGCCCGCGTGATGCCCGACGTAACGTTTCAGTTCATTGGCGACGTTCATGAGCCGAAGCTGTTGCAGCGGCTGTCGGCTTACCCGAATGTGGTATTTACGCCCCCCCACCGTCCCGATCAGCTACCGCCCCTGCTGGGCCGGATGACAGCCGCCATGATTCCGTTCGTATGCAATGCCCACACGTATACCATCTATCCGCTCAAGATCAATGAATATTTGGCGGCTGGTCTGCCGGTGGTATCGACGCCCTTTTCGCTGCTCGATGATTTTGACGGGGTGATTGACTTGGCGGGTACACCGGCCGATTTTTCTCAGGCAATCCGACGGGCGCTGACCGACCACAGTCCGCAGCGGGTAGACGAGCGCGTGGCGATGGCAAAGGCCAACTCGTGGTCGAACCGCGCCGACGAATTCGACGCCGTTATCGGACACCTGTTTGCCTGACCAAAGCAGCCTGTCAGCGTTTGGCTCAATTCCGGCGGACTGCATTCACCCAATCCGGTCAACGACCGCGTCAGCGCGACGAACTGATGTAGTCCAGAACCGTCTGTTTTGCCCGATCCCAAAAAGCCTGCCTTAGGCCACCATGCGCTGCGAGTCGTCGGCCGCTGGTCCAGACATGAGCCTCAGCATTGGTGACGCGGCAGATAGTTCCTTTACCTTCCCGAGCGAGCGAAAGTGCCATCCAGCCATCTTCTCCCC
This sequence comes from Spirosoma sp., assembly GCA_043737755.1. Classification (GTDB taxonomy): domain Bacteria; phylum Bacteroidota; class Bacteroidia; order Cytophagales; family Spirosomataceae; genus Spirosoma. Next base: position 9,651 of record JAYTAC010000678.1, on the reverse strand, counting down.
GCTTCATGGGTGACAATGGGATTTTACCTGATGCTACCAGTTCAGCAACTGAGCCAACAGGGCCTGTATCCAGATCAAACCCGCCAATAGCCAGCGCGTCCTCCCGGCGAAAAGCAAAGTTGAATCCATATACGTTTAGATACGGCTTCTTTCGACTCCTCAGCAAATTCAAGCTGTGACTTACCAATTCATAACAGGCTAAAGCTGAGCGGGAAGTATGCGGACTTGGCAAAAATGAATACAGCCCGTAGGTGCAGCCAACAGCCGGGTGCTGTAGTCCGTTGGTGATGGAATCGACCCAGCCGGGTGGATACAGACAGTCGGCGTCGGCGTTAGCCACGAAACGGCCTCTTGCCATTTCCAGCCCTGTTTGCCGGGCAAAGGCGACGCCGGATTGCCGTTCAGTAACTGACCGAACACCGCACTGATCGAGTAATTCCTGGGTAGCGTCCGATGAGTTATTATTGACAACAATCAGTTCGATCCGACGCGCTGACTGCTGACCGGCCAGTGAAGACAAGGTATGCAACAGGTTCGACTGCTCATTATAAGCGGGCATGATGATTGACGTTTCGGGATCTCTAATCCGGAACCGGCTTAAAGAGTCCCGCAGTTTCTCAATCCGCTCCAACGGTGGCGTAGCTGGATTGTAGACAAACTGGTGTTCGGAAAGCCAACGGGGTGTTCTCAAATAGGTCATACAAACGGGAGGATGAGCTGCGTACTGACTACAGAAAAGCTATCCAAAATAAAAAACATCGCCATATTCTGGCTGGGATTAGTTGCCTGCTGGCTTCAGCCAGTTGTTGGAGACTTCATCATAGTACCTGAGCACCCGTGCCGGATTGCCCCCCACCACCGTGTAGGGCGCCACGTCGCGTGTCACAACGCTGCCCCCGGCAACAACCGAGTGCCGCCCAATGGTTACCCCGGCCGTGATGGTTACGTTGGCACCAATCCAGCACTCGTCCTCAACCACGATGGGGCGCACAGTAACAGGCTGGTTACGAATGGGCATCTGCGTATTTTCGTAGCTGTGGTTCAGGCCCGACAGCACCACGTGCTGCGCCATAATGACGTGGGAGCCAATGGTGACCGGGCCAATCAGCACCGCCCCAATGCCAATCAGACTATCCGACCCGATCAGCACCGGACCAACGCCGTTGTTAATCACGCTGAAATCGTCGATGATGCTGCGCTCGCCCAGTTCGAACGGGCTGAACGGCAGCACGTCCAACCGCACACTCAACCGGATGCGGGACGACCGGTGCCGCCGGTGCACGAACGGATTTACGAACCAGCTTACCCACCGCCGGGGTCTCGCCTGATCTTTTGGGATCAGCAGCCGGTGAACAAACCGCTTCAGGGAGGGCCGCCCGTCGATGTAGCTTTTTAAAAACATGGTGGATCAGACAGGTAGTTACAAGCGAAGCCAGGTTGACGGAATCAGGTCTTTGGTATCCCAGCCGGGCTTGTTTTTGAACCAGCGGTCAGGCGCAATTACCATTTTGTGTTTGTCGGCGTTGAGCCAGGCCCCCCACCAGCTAAACGAACTGTTGGCAATGACGTGGTGGCTGCACAAACTCATCAACTGCAAATCGTCCAGATCAGCGTCAGGACCCGTATTTTCCACAAAAACGTGGGGCACGTCCAAACTCAGATTGTTGCGCACCCACGCCGGATCGTCGCTGAACAAAAACAGGGTAGCGGCCGGAAACTGATCGGTCAGCCGGGCAATGGCCGCCCGGTAGTAGTCGACACCCACAAACCCGAACGACTGACTGAATTCAGGGTGACTCACGTAATCGCCCCGCCGGACGTGCACCGAAATGGGCTGTTCTGCACGGTCGATCTGCCGCCGGTACGACGCGAAGGCGGCACTCGTTTCGCGGTCGGCAAAGGTCAGTTCGGCACGAATAGCGTCGGCGCAGTGGGCGAAATAGCGTTCCGACTGCCAGAATCCGTCCAGTATCACCATCCGGTCGGTCGTATCGAGCACGGCGGTATCGGCGTGAAACTGTTTCTCGGTCAGCCAGTTGACAATCGGCTTCATCGACCGGCCGGGCAGCAGCTTGGTCGCTTTCGATACGTACCGATACGGCGACGTGTGCAGCGGTGTATAGTCGATGACGAACCGGTCTAATTTGAATTTTCTCGGCGTATCCGTGTCGTATTGCTGCCGGTAATAACTCAGATCAAAATACAGCGACGTGTTGTTTCGCAGGGCCAAACCCCGGCCCAGCGCGTATTGAAACAGTTGATTTCCCAGTCCACTCGTGATTCGGGCGATAATCATGCGGCAAAAATGGAACTCTCCACGTACCGGAACACTTCGTTCGTGTTCTTCGCGTGCAGGATGGTGGCCCCCGACAGCGCCGGGAAAATGGTGGCGTATTCGTTGAAATGGTGTTCCATGCCTCCGCCCGGATGGGACAAAATAACATTGACACCACCAAAATAACTGGCTAATGCCGCCGTGCCGCCGTGCATGGAAATGAACCGTTCGCAGTTGGCGTAGATCATCAACTGAAGGTGGTTGAAATTCGTGACCCGGTCCCGGTGCTGTTCGTATAAATCGTTCATCAGCAGCACATCCGGGTACGTTTTCCGCAACCAGTCGTGCTCGTTCAAGTCCATTGTTTCGCTGTTATCACCTACGATCTGCGTGGCCAATGGCCGGTTATAAATGATCTGGTGGGTGGCCCGGCAAGCCGATATGATCCGGTCCAGCGCGGGGACGTCCAAGAAATTGATGGGCGGCTTATCCCACTCCACATTATACTTGTTGGCAATCACGAGCAGGGGTTTATCGAACACAAACACGTCATTTCGATAGTGGCTTTTGAGCGGTATCCGCGCCCATTTCGAGAAGTCGAAAGTAGGGCTGTGGGTCATGTTCGGCACGTCGTAGTAGTCGTAGCCCGCTTGCCAGACCCGCTTGTCGTATTTTTCGAGGTGGTTTTCGCTGAAGAAATAGAACGGTTTGGTGTTCGTGCAGGAGATGGTTTGGCTGAGTGTACCGTTCAGGTGGTGCCAGTAGGCGAAGGGCAGCACGTAGCGCAGCTCCTGATCGAATTCGCCGTGGTAATCAATGACTTTGTACGGGCTGCGGGCCGCATAGTCACTGGCAATGTACCGTACCTGATTCAACCGACAGTAGTAATTATCGCGGATAAAATACCGCAGGTCGCGCCGGAGGGTGGGGTATTTCAGGGCGGCTACGACGTAGAGAAACTTGAGAACCAATCGCTGCATGAACAAAACGTTAGATAAACCTTGTGACGAAAAAATACCGAACAAGTGACGCCATAAATAAATCTTGCTGAATAACGAAACGAACAACGCTACAGGCTAACTAATCAAATCCATAGCCTTGTATCGACCGTGTAAAAGCAAGGGATTAATGACGAAGGACCATTGTGCGCAACGGCAGCCGGATAGCCATCGGCAACGGTAAAACTGCTCACCGTCCAGTGACCGGCCGACCCCAGCAGGCGGGCGTCGACGGGGTGCGTACCCGGCAGCGAAGGAATCTGATTAAATTCATCATCTATTCCTTTAGCCGTTGCTTTGACGAGTGCTTCCTTGCGGGTCCACAACTCAAAAAAGCCCCGCCGGGCGTCCGCACAGGCTTCGATATATTGCCGTTCGGCGGGGCTAAAACTGGCATCCATTATGTCCCGAAACGGGAAGTCGGGGTTTACCCGGTCGAGATCGACGCCAACGTGGTGCTTCCCAATGGCAATCAGGACCCAGCTACCGGCGTGGGACACGTTGAACTGCCAGCCGCCGGGGTGCTTCAGCTCAGGTTTCCGGTTCGGACCGGGTGCAAACTCGATACTGCCGGGGGACTGATTCGTGTATCGCGCCAGCAGCACCCGCAGCACCCCCCTCGTGCCAATGAACCGAAGCGCATCGTCGGGTTGGTGATAACGCCCGGCCCGCGCGGTTTCGTCCGGCGACAGCAAGGGAAGCAGGCAGGGCATCCGGTCCGCAATGTCGGGGAGGGCAACCCGAAACACGGCCAAATCGTCGGTGGCTGAACCATCAGAGTCAGTCGCCCACCTAACATCCTGAAGGGCAGTACAGGTAACTGAATTAGGGTGCATATCGGGGCAGTGAGGGCAGCGGAAAAGCAAGTAAACATGTTAGGTAAATAAATATAATTCACTGATTGATAGGCGATTCTGATATTTTGTGCGTGACCAAAGGTGAGTTTCGTCGTCTCATCATGCAGTTAGTCCACCGACAAGAGACCACTCGTGTGCACACAACCCGAATGGACTGATTCTATGGATTCTCCGGCGTATCGGTCCGCCTGACTGACTACAAACAAAATCCGGCTTGAAAATTTATCGTTGCGGCTCCCGAGTCCACAAAAATATGGCGTTTCGTCACAATCTGACCGGCCAAATCCGGTTCCCGTTTTGCCACTTCATTCCCACCGATAGACCCGCACCTGTGCGGGCCTGACTTGCATCAATAATGAGAGTTGCGTTGCGTACTGAATCGAACCACGTTGACCGGTTGCCTGCCAATGCCGGGCGTTTGTGCCGGGCTGCGTTTGTCGGACTGATCTGGCTGGCATTCGGATACGGGCAGTCCGGTTTGGGGCAGGTATGTCGGGATTTGGCCAACGAACCGGCGGTGAATCAATCGTTCGGGCGGGCGGGGGCAGCCGTATCGCTCACCGGGCGAACCACCTACCAATCGTCGGCGAACCCCTGCCCTCTCGACGGCTCCTACACGCTCAGCCCCACCATCGACGGCAACTGCTTTTTGGCATTGTGGCACAACGTACCTGAAGACCACACGCCCGGCGACGTGGGGGGTAACATGATGATTGTGAACGGGTCTGACCAGTCGGGCGAGTTTTATCAGCATCCGTTAACCAGTTTGTGCAGCGGTACGCCCTACGAATTCTCGGTGTGGGGCATGAACCTGCTGAAACCCGGCATCTGCACCGCTCCCCTGCTGCCCAACCTGACCATCAGCATCGAAACGGCTGCCGGACGCGTAATTCAGTCGATCAACATCGGCACCATTCCGCAGTCGGCCACCCCCACCTGGCAGCGATTTTCTACCGTGTTCACCGCGCCCGAATCGACCGACGGCGTGGTGGTCAAACTCATCAACAAGCAGGGCGACGGTGGATGCGGCAACGATTTAGCGTTGGACGACATTCAACTGAAGCAGTGCGGAGCCTGTTCGCCCGCGCCGATCTACGTCCCGGAGGCATTCTCGCCCAACAACGACGGCGTAAACGACGAATTAACCGTCTTTCTGCGCAAACCCGATTCGTTTAACCTCACGGTGTACAACCGTTGGGGAAACCCCGTTTTTTTCAGTGATGCGCTGAGCCGGAAGTGGGACGGCAATCACGTCGGTACGCCCTGCCCGACCGGCGATTATAGCTACGTTGTTACCTACCGATTGGCCGATGCCACCAACGTAACCCGCGAATACGTCAAAACCGGGCGCGTTTTGCTGCTTCGGTGACTCCATTGATCTACTACCCAACCATGAAGCGAACCTTACTTACTCTAACGGCGACCTGCACGGCCCTGCTGCTTTTCGGCGGAGCACGCGAATGCGGTTCCTCGCCCAACACGGCATCCCGCCAACCTTCGTCGGCACTGGCCGCAACGGGTAAAATACCCATCGACGCCAAACGCTGGTATCAGGTCAACAACGTCGATAATGGTCTCGACGCCCTCTTCGACGGACGAACGGACGGGCGCGTGAACACGGGTTTCAGTAAGCTGCTGACCAACTACGACGCCTATTACCCGCTGCTGCCGGGCGAAACGATGCGCATCGAAAGCATCCGGCTCTACGATGGCGAAGGGTCCAACACCGACGCGCCCATGACGCTCTCGATCATTACCGATACGTGGCAGCGCATTCCTATTGCCCGCTTCATTGGCGACCGGTATCAGGAATGGGTTGGCCCCGACCCCACCCGCCCCACCGAGTTTGCGCTTAAAACGCCCGTTTCCGGTGCCCGCTATTTGGTCATCAACACGTCGGGCGCGTTCCCGTCCGAACTGGAACTTAGCGGCACCTACCAGGCCGGAACGGCTCTCACGCCCGCTCCGGCGCGGTCGGTCCCCTTCCGGCAATCGGTCGGGGTCAATATGTTCGAGTGGAACCTCGAAGACGCGTCGGCCCCGTGGCAAATCGACGAGAGCCGGATAGCTGCCGTGAAAGGGTTCTCGGCGGTGCGGCACTACATGGACTGGGAGAAATTGGAAACCAAACCGGGCGAGTACTCCTTTAACCCGACCTTCAGCGGCAACTGGAACTACGACATCCTGTATGAACGCTGCCGGGCCGAGGGCGTCGAGGTGCTGGCCTGCCTGAAAACGATTCCCAAATGGATGGAAGAAACCTACCCGCCGGGCAAACGCGACTACGAGAACATTCCCGCACCCTACGGCCGCGATTTACTGGCCCCCGGCTCCTACATCGAGCAGGCACGGGTGGGGTTTCAGTACATGGCCCGCTATGGCCGAAACAGAGCACTGGACCCCGGCTTGGTGAAAGTCAGCAACATTAAAGTCTGGTCGGGCACCAACGCCGTCAAAATCGGGATGGGACTGATTCGCTACATCGAGTGCGACAACGAACGCGATAAAACCTGGAAAGGACGCACCGCCTACCAGTCGGCCCGTGAATACGCGGCTAACCTGTCGGCGTTTTACGACGGCCATAAAAACACGCTGGGGCCGGGCGCGGGCGTCAAAAACGCCGATCCGTCGGTGAATGTCGTCATCGGGGGATTGGCCGCTGCGTCCACCGACTACGTGCGGGCCATGATCGACTGGTGCCGCGAGTTTCGGGGGTATCGGGCCAACGGGCAGGTGAACCTCTGCTGGGACGTCATCAACCAACACCTGTATGCCAACGACGCCAAATCGTCGCAGGATGGCGGCTCCACGCGCGGAGCCGCCCCGGAGGTATCGGGCGTGGGCGAGCAGGCTGCGGCTTTCGTCACGCTGGCTCATCAGTATGCCAACGACATGCCCGTCTGGATTACGGAGGCCGGTTATGACGTAAATCAGGGCAGTCCGTTGAAAGCCATTGCAATTGGCACCAAAAGTGTGCTGGAAACCCAGGCCGACTGGATTCTGCGGACGGCCCTGCTGTATACGCGGGTGGGCATCGACCGGTTATTCTTCTACCAGTTGTACGATGATGATCCACTTGTTCCGGTCCAGTTTTATTCGATGGGATTAATTAACGGTGATAAAACGCGCAAGCCTGCCGCCGATTATCTGTACCAGGCCAACAAACTCATCGGCGACTACCGATACCGGGAAACGCTGAACCGCGACCCGATTGTGGACCGGTACGACCTGAATGGCCGCCCCGCCTACGTGCTGGTGGTGCCGGACGAAAAAGGCCGCACGGCAACCTACGACGTGCCCGTGCCGAAGGGTGACACCGTATTGGTGTGTGTTCCGGCGATTGGCCGCGACGCCATGACCCAAACGGCACGGGTGAGCACAACGGGCACCATCACTGTCAACGTGAGCGAAACGCCGACGTTTGTGGTGGGGTCGGGAAACGGGCTGCGTCCGTTGGCTGCCGAGCCGAAGGGCGAACTGGGAACATTGCTGGTCTACCCGAATCCAACGGCGGACTACGTAGATGTGGTGGTCGAGAATGGCCTTACCGATGCCGTGTCGGTGGCGATTTACGATACCGGCGCGGGTCGGCGGCAGCAATCCAGCTTTCGCAAGTCGGGCCGGGCGTTCCGGGAGCGGGTCGACTTGAGCACATTACCCGCCGGGTTGTATCTGCTGGAGGTGCGGCAGGGACAGGCGCGGGCAGTCAGAAAGATTATCAAGGTTCGGTAAGTAGCGAACCGGGTTGTGACGACGGGGCAATTCCGGTCGGTCAGCCGGTAGATCAAGATTAATTCGTTGGATGAGTAATACATCGAAGGCTATGAACGGGGGAAAGTGGATGACGGTCTCTACCGTTATCTCGACCTTGTTTCAGTTTACGCAGGTGGCCATATTAGCGCGTTTGCTAAGCCCGGCCGATTTCGGCATCGTCAGCATCAGCAACCTGATTATCGCTTTTTTCCAGATTTTCGCCAACCTCGGCTTCTCTAACTCCATCATCTACAAACAGGAGAGCGACCGGCGGGTGCTGTCGACGCTCTACTTTCTGAACCTGATCGTCGGCGTCGTTATTTTCATCGTTATCCAGTTCAGTGCGCCCTATATCATTTCCTTCTACCACGAGCCGAAATTAGACGGGGTCGTCCGGCTGGCTTCCTACTACTTTCTGATCGTTTATTTCGGTCAGCTATACATGTTTCTGCTCGAAAAAGAACTGCACTTTCGGTCGGTTGCCACCATCGACATTGTGGGCACGGTGGTTGGTTCGGGCGTCACCATCACATTGGCCTACAATGGCTTCGAGGAACTGTCGCTCATCATCGGCTCTTTGGTGATGCAGACCATCCGAACGGTACTCCAGATTGTGTTCGGGCTGAAATTTTTTGTGCCGACCTGGTTTTTCAACCTCCGCGACGTGAAAGAGCACCTCCGCTTCGGACTGTATAACTTGGGCGACGGCCTGCTGGGGTTCATTCAGTCCAACTCCGACAGTATTTTCATTGGCGGTATGCTGGGCGTCAAGTTGCTGGGCTACTATACGGTAGCATTTCAGTTGGCGGTTTTTCCCATCGTCCGGCTGAACCCGATCATCTTGCAGGTGGCCTACCCGATATTGGCCAAAATGAAGGAGAATACGGCGAACCTGAAACAGTCGTACCTGAAGATTCTGGATTTCATCAGCTACTGCAACCTGCCGCTGCTAGCGGGACTGTACATTACGGCCGAAACGGTGGTGCCACTGTTCTACGGTCCCGGCTGGGAGAAAACGATTGAGCTGGTCAAGATTTTCGTTTTTGTGGGGGCGTTTTCCTGCCTGAGCCATCCGTTGTTTACGCTGGCCTTTACGAAGGGCAAGCCTAATCTTATGTTTTACCTCAACCTCGGCACTCTCATCGTCAAGCTGCCGTTGGTTTACTTCCTCGGCACCTATTTCGGGGTTACCGGCATTGCACTGGCTTTTCTGCTGGCTACGTTTCTGAATTTGGTCGCCAACTTCCTGATCGTCCACCACCTGATCGGCGACTTCGTGGGAATTTTTCTGCGCAACGTTGCCAAACCCCTGCTGTTCTGTCTTGTTATGGTCGGGGTGGTAGCACTCTACAAAGCGCTTGTGGGCTACGAAGGGATGGCCAACATGGTCGCCGAAGTCATCGTTGGCGGAGCAGCTTATGCAGCACTGACGCTGGCCTACAAACTGTCGTTCGCCGAGTTGAAAGCGTACCGGCAAGCACTGTGACGTAACTACTTTCACATACCATCCATCCCGATACAGCACAACGCATGTGGTATTTTCTAATCAAGCAGGCAACCCTCGGCATTGCACAGCACCGCGAGTTGCAGCGACGGGCGACGGGTGCCGAAGTGGAGTTATTCAACGAACCGTACGAAAACTGGTACGTGTTCTTGGTCGAAAAAGACGATTATTCGGCGTTCATGGACCATTTGGACCGGGCGGGCATCGCCTATGACCTGACCACCGACCGCCCCACCCGCGAGGAGATGCTGGCGGGAATGCGGT
>JAYTAC010000677.1:0-1019 GCA_043737755.1 Spirosoma sp. | reverse complement strand
GGCGGTGGTCGCTCTGGCACCTGTTCCTGACGGACCTGTCGTCTGACGAGGGCTACAGCCAAAGCCCGTGGACCGATTTGAGCAACCTCAGCAAATTTGTGGTCACGGATTACAACATTCCAATGAACCGCGAGTCGTTCGAGGCTGCTTACCAGGGCATTTACCGGACCAATCAGATTTTGGAGAACGTGCCGAACATCGAGATGGATGCCGTGCTGCAAAAGCGCATTCTGGCCGAAGCCAAGGTAATCCGGGCCTATTTCTACTACAGCATGGCCAACATCTGGGGCAACGTACCGCTCGTGCTGGCGTCGCAGACGCTGGGCGACCGACCACAGCAGAGTACACAGGAACAGGTATTTGCGCAGGTCATCAAGGACTGTCAGGAAGCAGCCGTCGACCTGCCCGAAAGCTACACGAGTCAGGACGTGGGGCGGCTGCACAAATACAGTGCCATTGCCCTGGTCGGCAAAACGTACATGCAGCAACGCAAGTGGGCCGAAGCAGCGGCTGCCCTCAAGCAGATCGTTGACAAAACGCCGACGCGCTTCGAGTTGATGCCCGACTTCAAGGATAATTTCACGACAGCGGCTGAAAACAATAAAGAATCACTGTTCGAGATTCAGTATTACGAAGAAAACCGGCTGGGCTTCCCCAATTACGACGTAGCGGGAGGGTCGGAGTCGTCGGAGCGGGCGCAGTTTTTTGGTCTGCGCAACACCGACGGCTTCAAAGGGGGCGGCTGGTGCGACGGGCAACCGACGAAGTGGCTCTACAACCAGTTCCTGAAAGAAAAAGACAAAGCGGGGAAAGTCGACTACCGGCTCGACTACACCCTGTTTTACGGCGGCAGTTCGCTGAAGCCCTACGGAAAAACGTACGCCGAGTTCACGCAGTCGACGGGGGGTAAAGATTTCAAGCCTGATCTGGATCGTTTCTGGATCAAGTACACCAACTACTTCAAAGCGAACGACAGCTATTTTTCGGGCATCAACAACCGCGTCATTCGGTTGGCCGAT
>JAYTAC010000676.1:0-2942 GCA_043737755.1 Spirosoma sp. | reverse complement strand
CCCCATCGGTAATGTTGCGGCTGCGTTCGATGAGTCCCCCGCTGACATTGGGCAGGGTGTACTTCATGGTTGTCACGTTCTGCCCGCCCGTCAATGATGCACTGAAGCCTTTGTAATCTTTTTTGAGCACCACGTTGATGACGCCCGCGATGGCGTCGGAGCCGTATTGAGCAGCAGCCCCGTCGCGCAGGACTTCAATGCGCTCGACAGCCGCGACCGGAATCACGTTCATATCCGTGCCGACCGACCCGCGCCCGACTGAGCCGTTGATATTCACCAACGCCGTGGTGTGGCGACGCTTGCCGTTTACCAGCACCAGTACCTGATCGGGACCGAGACCCCGCAGCGACGCCGGGTCGATGTGGTCGGTACCATCTGTTACGGTCTGGCGGTTTGAGTTAAACGACGGAGCCACGAAGTTCAACACCTGACTGATGTCGACCTGCGGAAAGCCTTTCAGCTCTTTGGTCGTGATTACATCCACCGGAGCCATCGTTTGAATGTTCGTACGGGCGGTCTGCGAACGCGACCCAACAACGACGACTTCATTCAGGCTCGACGCGCCTTCTTTCAGCGACGCGTTGGCCAGTACGGTTTCACCCGCCGTTACGGTAACGGGAAGGCTCAGGGTTTCATAGCCCACGAAACTAACCCGCAGGGTATAACTGCCCGGCGTCAAACTCACCGTGTAGTCCCCATTGGCATCGGTTGTTGCGCCGGTGGTCGTGTTGGCCACCACGATGGTCGCTCCCGGAATGGCCGATTTGGTGTTTCCGTCCGTTACCCGACCCTGGACACCCTGGGCCAGCACGGCCAAACCAGTCATCAGCCAGACGGCCGCGCTGAGTATAAATTGGTTTGTGTTGTAGTTGTTACGCATGTGTTTGGTGTTAGTTAACCACAAAAATAAATCAAAATAAAGCCGTTATGGAAAACACCGTAAATATGTTTTGATGCCGGGCTGATCAAACAACCGGAAGTTCATCATTCAGGATCGAGCGAATCAGGTAAATGGCCCCCACGTCGTTTCCCGTGAAGCCGCGCAGCCACCACTGTTCCTGCAACCCGGCAACCCGCACCAACGCTAACCCCCGCAGCCCGCGCCCGTAGGCCGTTTGCACCCGCTCCACGAGCGTTTCGAGGTAGTACAACTTGCGCTCGACCGCCCGTCGGCCACCGTTCAGCATCGGATTGTGGCCGCAAAACACCGTGTCAAAGTCATGGGTAAGTATGCGCCGGGTGGAGTCGATCATCCGGTAAATATTCTCACCCCGCCGGAATATGCGCAGGCTACCGATGTAAAAATCGCCCGCAAACAACCAGCCTTGGGCCGCTTCGAGCAGCACGTGGTGATCGTCAGAGTGACCGGGCGTGTAAATAGTCTGGAAGTGATAGTTCGCGGTTTCGATAACGGCGGGCAGGGGCAGCGTACCGGGGCAGGGGTCGATATGGCCAAACCAGAACCGCTCGTAGGGCAGCAGCGGAAACCCGTCGGCGATTCGCTGGGCGGTTAAGTTGCCTGCCAGCACGGGGCAATCGTGCCGTTTGCGTAGCGCGGCCGCATTGCCGGAGTGATCTTCGTGGTAATGCGTCAGCACGATTTGTTCAACGCGCTGATCAGAAAACGTATCAAGCACCTCGTGCTGCATGTGCCGCTGGGCCGTGTCGACCAACAGACCATCTACCCAATAGCACCAAACCGGCAGCGGCTGCACAAACCGCACCGGCGAATACCCGAATCGGTAGCCCTGCACCGGCCCGTGTTGCAGCGTTTGACGAATTTTCATGAATGATGGCGGGCCTTTTTGTTAGTAACACGGACCGGGGCGCGTAGCCTTCAATCCGTTTTGCATTTGTGTCAAGGAACGGACTGAAGGCTACGCGCCCCGGTCCGTGTTACTAACAAAAAGGCCCGCGCCGGAGCGCGGGCCACAAAAGTAGGGAATCAACCGCTACGGTTTCACCGAAACGAGTTCCAGATCGAAGCGCAGAGGAGCGTAAGGCGTAATTACGTATTGATTGCTCTTCACAAAGCCCTGAACACCATATCCCAATGATGACGGGAAAATGATCGTGGCTTTTTCACCGACTTTAAGTTTGGCCAGACCCTCCTCAAATCCTTTTATGGACCTGTTCTGACCCAGCACGAAGTCGCGCGTTTCGGGTCCGGTGGTGCTGTCGAAGGCCGTAGCCGTGCGTAACTGCTTACCTAAATATCTGATTGACAGCGTTTGTCCCGCAGCAGGCACAGCAGCGGTAGCACTCGTCGGGGGACTTGTCCTGATGAAGCGAACCCCACTCGTCGTCGTTTCGGTCACCGTCAGCTTTCTGGCGGCAATGTGATCGTTGATCTGCCGGTCTTCGCTCCGCGACAGGGCAAGCGCCACGTCGAAGCGTACGACCGAATAAGCGGGCAGGTTTGGTCTCGCCTGGTCGTTATACGCCAAGTAGGACGGCATCAGCAAGATCGCTCTCTCTCCCTCGCGCATCAGGCTAAGCCCCTGCTCCAGACCAGGAAACACCGACCGAATGCCCAGCGGATAATAGACCGGAGCGGCCGCCCTCGTACTGTCGACGTGCTGACCCTGTAGGTTAGTGGCCTTGTAGGTGAACTCAAGTTCCTCGCCCACGGTCGCTAATTTGCCCGTCGGGTTGGGCCGGGTGATTTTGTAGTACAAACGCGACGCTGCCAATGTCCCGCTGGCAACCTCGGTCGTCCGCGACACATAGGCTTGAATTTCGGCGTCGTTTTCTTTGTATTTATCAGCCGACGGATCGGCTGATTCGCTCATGCAGGCCGAAAGACCGCCGATCACCGAAACGCTGAAAAGAACTAACTGGATTGTACGCATGGAAATGAATTAACGGATAAATACATTGAACACGATTACTGACCCGGTTATGTGACGAAGCGTTGGCACCGGGGCTATTTTTTTATGAAT
>JAYTAC010000675.1:0-1022 GCA_043737755.1 Spirosoma sp. | reverse complement strand
TTTATTCGTAAACCTGCAATGGCAGAAACCGTAAATCAACCTGTTCAATACAACGAAGACAGCATCCGTTCGCTCGACTGGCGCGAACACATCCGGCTCCGGCCGGGCATGTACATCGGTAAACTCGGCGATGGTTCGGCCGCTGACGATGGTATATACGTTTTGCTCAAAGAAACCATCGATAACTGCATCGACGAGCACGTGATGGGCAACGGCAAGACCATCGACGTGCGCGTAACCGACCACCGCGTCGAGGTGCGCGACTACGGCCGGGGCATCCCGCTCGGTAAGGTTGTTGAGGTGGTGTCCAAGATCAATACCGGCGGTAAATATGACTCCGGGGCGTTCCAGAAGTCGGTGGGGCTGAACGGCGTCGGCACCAAAGCCGTCAACGCGCTGTCGGGCTATTTCCGGGTGCAGTCCTACCGCGAGGGGCGCACCGTCTGGGCCGAATTCGACCGGGGCGAACTTAAAAATCGGGGCGACGAACTCACCACCGAGCGCAACGGAACGCTGATCTGCTTCGAGCCGGACGATACGGTGTTCCGCCACTTCCATTACGTTCACCCGTTTCTGGAGAAAATGGTCTGGAATTACTGCTACCTGAACGCAGGCCTGACCATCGTTTACAACAAGCAGAAGTACATCTCCCAGAACGGCCTGCTCGACCTGCTCCGCAACAGCACCGAGGAAGACGCCCTGCGGTATCCGATCATCCACCTCAGGGGCGACGATATTGAGATGGCCATGACCCACGGCAATCAGTATGGCGAGCAGTATTACTCGTTCGTCAACGGGCAGAACACAACCCAGGGTGGCACGCACCTGAACTCGCTGAAAGAAGCCCTCGTGGAAACGGTTCGCAAGCACTTCGACAAAAACTACGAGACGACCGACATCCGGGCCAGCATCATTGCCGCCATCAGCGTCCGGGTGCAGGAGCCGGTGTTCGAGTCGCAGACCAAAACCAAATTAGGGTCCATCAACATGTCGCCCGAGCCGAACGCGCAGTCGGTCAACTC
>JAYTAC010000674.1:0-1024 GCA_043737755.1 Spirosoma sp. | reverse complement strand
GCACATTCACATTTGCAGTGCATAAAGCTCATTCTGAGCGAATTCAGTCGGGCTTAGATAACCTAAAGTTTTTCGGGGGCGTTGGTTCAGTTGATCTTCAATCCAAGATACGTCTGCTGGACGGACAATACTAACCGGACAGAATTTAGGAATGTACTGACGAATCAGCCCGTTGGTATTCTCATTGAGACCCCGCTCCCAACTATGGTACGGATGAGCAAAATAAGTAACCGCCCCAAAGGGTTGGGCAATACGCTCATGCTGGGCAAATTCGAGTCCATTGTCGAAGGTGATCGTCTTGACGGGCAAACCGCTTCGACGCAAAGCTTTGGTAGCCACCCCACTCAAGGCACCGGCTTGTTTAGAAGCTAACTTGACGATCAGCAAGTACTTGGTACGTCGTTCTACCAAGGTTAACAGGGCACCATCATGGCCCTTGCCAATGACGGTGTCGGCTTCCCAATGGCCTGGTTCAGTATTGGTCTCGACCACTGGGGGACGCAGGTCAATACTGACCCGATTAGGAATAAGTTGCCGCTTGAGGGGCTTGCCCCGCTTCTGGTACCGCTTACGGTGACGAATACGAAGATATTGGATGAGCGGCTCATGGTCAATGGGTTGCCTGTTAGTTAGAGCGGCATGTCGATAGATATAGCGATAGATCGTTTCGTGATGCAGAACCTCTTTAGTCGATGTCCGTTGGAGCTCACCACAGATTTGCTCTGGTGAGAGACGGTCTCGTAGCCGACCAATGACGGTAGCCAGGAGTGGCCCCTTGAGTTTGTAGGGTGTGCGTTTGTTGGCTGTTCCTGCCCGCTGCTGGGCCTGTTGGGCATCATAGGATTGGGTGGGCTGCTGGTGGTGGTGTTTAGCCAGTTCGCGGCTGATCGTAGCCTGACTAAGGCCGACCTGTTGAGCCATGTATTGCTGGGTTTTGTGTTGCTGGTGGAGCGACTGAATGAGGTATCTTTGTGCCAGGGTCAGTCGTTTGTAGGTTGCCATTGCTTTGGTTGGTTTCGTCACC
>JAYTAC010000673.1:0-2950 GCA_043737755.1 Spirosoma sp. | reverse complement strand
TCATCTTTTTCATGACCGGACTGATTGCCGTGGGCGGGTACGTCAGCTATCAAAACACGCCCATCGAAGCCTTCCCCGACGTCACCAACACCCGCATCACCATCATTACGCAGTGGCCGGGCCGCTCGGCCGAGGAGGTAGAAAAGTTCGTGACCATCCCCGTCGAGATCGGGCTTAATTCGGTCCAGAAGAAGACCGACGTTCGCTCCACCACGCTCTTCGGCCTGTCGGTGGTGAACGTGATGTTTGACGATGGCGTAGACGACATTTTTGCCCGCCAGCAGATCAATAACCTCCTGCCGGGCGTCGAACTACCCGACGGGGCCAAACCCGACGTGCAGCCGCCCTACGGCCCCACGGGTGAGATTTTCCGGTACACGCTGCAATCGCCCACCCGCACCGTCCGCGAGCTAAAAACGATTCAGGACTGGGTGCTCGACCGGCAGTTCAAGAGCCTTCCGGGCGTGGCTGACGTGGTGAGTTTCGGGGGTGAAGCCAAGACCTACGAAATCCAGGTCGACCCGCGCCGACTCACCGACTACAACATCACGCCCCTGCAACTCTACCAGGCGGTGGCCAACTCGAACGTGAACGTGGGGGGCGACGTGATCGAGAAAAATGCCGAAGCCTACGTCGTGCGGGGGATTGGTCTGCTCAAAAACCAGCGCGACATCGAAAACATCGTGGTCAAAAACGTGAACGGAACGCCCATCATGGTGCGCAACGTGGCGCAGGTGGCCGAGTCGGCCCTGCCGCGATTGGGACAGGCCGGGCGCGATGGGCAAAACGACGTGGTGGAGGGCGTGGTGGTGATGCGCAAGGGCGAAAATCCCACGGAGGTGATCGACCTGGTAAAGGCCAAAATCGAGGAACTGAATACCAGCATCCTGCCGTCGGACGTGAAGATCAACACGTTCTACAACCGCGAAACGCTCGTCAATTTCGCCACCCACACCGTAACGCACAACTTGCTCGAAGGCATCATTTTCGTGACGGTAATCGTGTTTCTGTTCATGGCCGACTGGCGCACCACGCTTACGGTTTCCATCGTGATTCCGCTGGCGTTGCTGTTCGCCTTCATCTGCCTGCGGCTCAAGGGCATGAACGCCAACCTGCTGTCGATGGGGGCCATCGACTTCGGCATCATTGTGGACGGGGCGGTGGTGATGGTGGAAGGTATTTTCGTGACGCTCGACGCCAAAGCCCACCGTGACGGCATGGAGAAGTTTAATAAAGCGGCCAAAATGGGGCTGCTGCGGGCAACCGGTACGGAGATGGGTAAGGCCATTTTCTTCTCCAAAGCCATCATCATTACCTGTCTGATCCCCATTTTCGCGTTCCAGAAAGTCGAAGGCAAAATGTTTTCGCCCTTGGCCTGGACGCTGGGTTTTGCGCTGCTGGGCGCGTTGCTGTTCACGCTGACCTTAGTGCCAGTGCTGACCAGTATCCTGCTCAACAAAAACGTCCGCGAGAGGCACAATCCCTTCACCGGGTTTATCACGCGCATCACCACTCGGGCGTTTGCGTTCACGTTTGCCCACAAACGGCTCAGTCTATTGGTCACGGCCGTCGTGGTGGCGCTGGGACTGACCGGCTTCAGCCTGCTGGGGACCGAGTTTCTGCCCGAGTTGAACGAAGGGTCGATTTACGTGCGTGCGTCGATGCCGATGAGCATTTCGCTGCCCGAATCAGTGCGGCTGACGACGCAGATGCGGAAGGTATTCGGGCAGTTTCCCGAAGTGAAAGGGGTGATTTCACAGACGGGGCGCCCCAACGACGGTACCGACCCGACGGGCTTCTACAACATCGAGTTCTTAGTCGATATCTACCCGAAGGATGACTGGAAACGCCCCATCACAAAAGCGGAGTTGATCGGGCAGATGCAGGACAGGCTGAAAGTCTTCCCTGGTATCGACTTCGGCTTCTCGCAGCCCATCATGGACAACGTGGCCGAAGCTGTATCAGGCGTGAAAGGCTCCATTGCCGTTAAAATCTACGGTAATGACTTGGCCACGTTGTCGCAGAAGGCCAATCAGGTGCAGCAGCAGCTCGCCACCGTGCGCGGCATTGAAGACCTCGGCGTCATCAAAAACCTCGGCCAGCCCGAAATGCGTATTGAACTCGACGAGTATAAATTAGCCCTCTACGGCGTCAACAAAGCCGATGCCCAGGCCGTGATCGAGATGGCCATTGGCGGCAAAGCAGCTACCCAGATTTACGAAGGCGAGCGTAAGTTCGACCTGCGCATTCGCTACGAACCCAATTTCCGTAAGAGCGAGACCGAGATTGCCAACCTGATGGTGCCGACCCAGAACGGCAGCCAGATTCCGATAAAGGAAATTGCGAAGGTGTACACCCAGACCGGACCCGTGCTGATTTTTCGGGAAGGCAGCCAGCGGTTCACCGCCGTGAAGTTCTCGGTTCGGGGCCGCGACATGGGCAGCGCCATTGCCGAAGCGCAGGGAAAAGTGGCCGCTGCCGTCACGTTCCCACCGGGCTACAGGGCCAAATGGGCGGGCGATTTCGAGAATCAGCAGCGGGCCACCAAACGACTGGGGCAGATGGTGCCGGTAAGTTTAATAATGATTTTCGTGATTCTGTTCGTGCTCTTCGGCAACGCCAAAGACGCCGGGCTGGTACTCATCAACGTGCCGTTTGCCATCATTGGCGGCATCGCGGCCCTACTCATCACGCATGTCAATTTCAGCATTTCGGCGGGCATCGGCTTTATCGCCCTGTTTGGCATCTGCATTCAGAACGGCGTGATTCTGATCTCGGTCTTCAAGAAAAACCTGAAGAACAACCGGTCGTTGCCGGAGTCTATCTTCGAGGGTGTGCTGTCGCGGGTGCGGCCCGTGGTGATGACGGCGATGATGGCCGCTATCGGCCTGATTCCGGCGGCTATCTCAACGGGTATCGGCTCGGAAACATCCAAACCATTAGCCATCGT
>JAYTAC010000672.1:0-2951 GCA_043737755.1 Spirosoma sp. | reverse complement strand
CATTGACGAGTCTGTCAGCGACCTATACCCCAATGGAGTTTGCCGCTGCCTGCAAGCCCCGGTTCATGGCCGAGGTCTTCAAACGCTACCCCGATGCCGACCGGTTGCTGTACGCCGATCCGAACGTGTTGTTCTGGCAATCGCCGACGGCCGTATGGGAGCAGCTCCGGGAAGCTGATGTTCTGCTGACGCCCCACATCACCCAAAGCACTCCCGACCTGGCGTGGCCCGACGAGAAGTTTTTCCAGAACGTCGGTCTCTACAGTGCCGATTTCATGGTGTTCCGGCGGTCGGCGGAGACGGACCGGCTATTAGCGTGGTGGCAGGACCGGGTTGAGACACGTGCCTACGTGAATTTCTGCGCCGGGCTGTGTACTGACCAGCTCTGGCTGATGCACGTGCCCGTATTTTTTCGGGATATCCGCATCGTCAAAAACCCCGGCTGGCACGTCGCCCTCTGGAACCTGCCCGAACGACGGCTGTACCCCGTCGGATCGACCTGGCAGGTCGACGGTCCCGCCGGGTCGAAGCAGCCGCTGCTGTTTGTCAACGCCAAAGGCCTGTTCAACGCCGACGACGGTTTTTTTGCGAATCAGAACCAGTTTCGGCTGTCGGACCGGCCCGACGTGCGGGCGGTGCTGACCGCCTACCGGTCCGCCGTTTCCGTTCATGCCAACCCGAGTCTGAGCAAACAGCCACCGGCCTATGGCCAGCAACCCGAACCCGTGGTGCTGCGGGGCTGGCGACGAACGACAGTCCGGTCGATGCGGGCTATCACGCGCTTTGTGGATCAGTTGCCGCTGCCCGTCCTTCGGTAGATTAGTTGGGGTGACCGGTCAGTGGGGGCGGTTTGATCAAATAAAGCCGTAGTTTTGCGGGCCTATTTCCCAGAAAAATACAAACGCCGACTTGGTTGCCGATTTTTCCCTATGAAAGTTCTTTACGATCATCAATCGTTTACCGGCATGACCTACGGGGGTGTTTCCCGGTATTTTTATGAATTGATGCGCTCGTTCGCCAACCGGCAGGATATCCAGTTTGAGTTATCGCTGCTGCTTTCCAACAACGATTATATCAATCAGGCCCCGTTCAGCCGTCACCAGCGCTACCAGCACCTTTCCCACGTTCGGAATGTGAACCGGGCCGCTTCCCTGCTGAACCGGATTTATAGCCTGCGCCGGATTCGGGCGGGTCAGTACGATGTGTTTCACCCCACTTACTACCACCGCTATTTTCTAAATTCGCTCGGTTCGAAACCGTTCGTGCTCACGTTTTACGACGCGGCCAGCGAACGCTTCGGCGACGTATACCCCGACCTGGGTGAGGGCCTGTACGACGTCAAGAAAACGCTCATTGAGCGGGCCGACGCGATTATTGCCATATCGGAGTTTTCAAAGCAGGAACTTCTCCATTATTTCCCGGTTAGTCCGGACAAAATAAAGGTTGTCCACTTGGGTACGGCGTTCGGCACGGAACCAATGAGCCGCCCGGCCTGGATTGGCCCGGCCACCCAGCCCGTAATGGCCGAACCGTTTCCGTATGTGCTTTACGTGGGCAAACGGCGGCTGTATAAAAACTTTGACCCATTTTTTCGAGCGATGCAGCCCGTTCTGCACCGGCACCCCAACCTGCACATCATCTGCGCCGGGGGAGGGCTATTCAGCCGCGATGAGCAGGCCATGTTTCACAATGCCCGGCTCGATAACCGCGTTCACTACCGGCCCGTCACCGACGCCGGGCTGCTGTCGCTCTACCAGCACGCCCGCGCGTTTGTGTTTCCGTCGCTCAACGAGGGGTTTGGTATTCCGGTGCTCGAAGCCTTCAGCGGCCGTTGCCCCGTTGTGCTGAGCGATAACAGTTCGTTGCCCGAAGTAGCAGCCGACGCAGCTTTGTACTTCAATCCGGAGAGCGACGACGCCCTGACCGATGCGATGGAACGCGTCCTGACGGACGAGGCACTGCGCAACGATCTGATCAGGAGAGGGACGGAGCGCCTGCGCCATTTTTCGTGTGACAAAACCGCCCGGCAGACGCTGGATGTTTATCAATCTCTGCGTTGACGGCATGAAGCAACCCATCGAATCCCTGCGTTCGTTTGTGACGCGGCCTTTTAAGCCCGCCATCGTTCCGGTTAATGAAACGTATCCTAAGTTAACCATTGTGACGCCGTCCTACAACCAGGCTCAGTACCTGGAACGGACAATTTTGAGCGTTCTCAATCAAAACTACCCCAACCTGGAGTACTTCATTATGGACGGCGGCTCAACGGATGGTAGTGTTGATTTAATCAAACGGTACGAGCCGTACTTAGCCGGATGGGTAAGCGAAAAAGACCGGGGACAAACCGACGCGATCAATAAGGGTTTTCGACGCGCCACGGGCGACTATGTTGCTTTCCAGAACTCCGACGACGTGTTTGCACCCGGTGCCTTTGAGCGCGTGGCCGCTGCGTGGCGCACTGATCCGGGGGTCGACGTCTTTTACGGTGACATGTACATTACGGACGAGGAGGACGTTATAGTGGAAAAGATGCGCGCGCTCGATTTTTGCGTGGCGTGTCAGATCTACGAAGGCATGCAGGTTTTCAATCAGTCGTTGTTTATCCGCAGCGCGATGCTGGACCGATTCGGCTTGCTCGACGAAACGCTGCAGTTCGTGATTGACTACGAAATTGTGGCTCGGCTCGGTGTTCAGCCGGGGGTTCGTTTTAAGCATGTGGATGGCTTCTGGGGTGGTTTTCGGGTTCAGCCCAACGCAAAATCGTCCAACGTTGGGCAGACGGTAGGGTGGCCGGAACACGTGCGGGTGCAGGCCAAATACCGCCCCCTGCTACAGTCTAAACTGGGCGAATCGTTTTGGGTGCGGTATTGCCGGGTGCGCAAACTGGTTACGTTCGTACTACAGGGCGAATTTGGGTACGTCTGGCACCGGCTGCTCTTGTCGCGGAGACG
>JAYTAC010000671.1:0-7259 GCA_043737755.1 Spirosoma sp. | reverse complement strand
CCAGCCGGGTTGCCTGATCGATCATTTCTTTGATGGCAATACTCTTGGCCTCGCGCAGGCCCTGTTCGTAGGCCCCGGACCGCCCACCCACCACGTCGGTGATGTTGGTGAAAAAATCCTTGACTAAGTTGGCCCCGATAATTGCTTCGCCATTGACTAAGCCGATGTAGTTGGTGATGCGTTTGCCTTCGATGTTGGGAGTAGTCGTAACGAGCATAAATCGGGGAGTTGTAAAACTGTGTGGTTGTAACATTCTCTGTGCTGTGAGGGCACAACTTTACGACTTATTTCATGATTTCCCGTTCGACGTTTGTACGAACGGCGACGCTGACCGGGGCATCCTTCAGGCTTTTCGATGAATCATCTGACCGTTCACGAACCCAATCTACCGTTGACTCAATTTACGTTCCTGCTCGTCCACTTGTGCAGTACGTTTGATTCCCAAACTCATCCAGTCACAAAATACACTATGAACCGATTAATCTCGCCCCGCCTGCTCGCCTACGCGCTGATGCTGGCTCTGCCGCTCTGGTTCGGCAGTTGTAAAAAAGACGGCACCGATGTGGTGACGCCAACAAACAATAGCATCCAGAATACCTGGAAAGTGTCGGCCTATAGAATTGAACCGGGCGTTGATCTGTTGCAAACGGGTCAGAAAAACAACGACCTGCTGACTGCTCTGCGGGCATTGCCCAACAACCTCGGCACTGACCTGGTCTCCTGCCTGACCGAAACGAAAGTGACGTTCAATGCGAACGGGCAAGTAACATCGGTGGCTGGTGCCAAATGCACCGCGTCGACGGATGAATTTAATCCCGTCAGTGATAAATCAACCTGGAAGTTGGACGGTAATAAGTTGACGATCACCGATAGTACCGGATCGGAAGTGTACGATGTCGTAATCAGTAGCAGCACGTTGAAACTGTCCCAGACGGGATTGGACGACTACGGCGAAGGTAACAAAACCTACACGATCACTATTGAACTCGTAAAAGCCTAACAGATACCGATACGGTATGGAATGTCTTACAGCCGACTCAGACTTGAGTTGGCTTTTTCATGCCGTTTCCAGACAGCTGTGCAGTGCAGTAATGTAGCGTTCCAGATACAGCGGGGCGTCTTTGCTTTTGTACTGCAAAATGTAGCGCGGATGATCGAGCGTGACAATCCGGTCGAAGAAATCCTGTTGCTCGTTCAACCGGCGCAGGTACGTTTCGTTCTTACGGCCCAGACACACCGCCACGCGCCGGTCGTATGGTCCGGCATTCCGTGGTCCGGCATTCCGGCCGAAGCCGGTTTGCATCCTGACGGCTTCAGCGATAGCGGGCCAAAGTGCATCGGTCGTGGCGCGGTCGTCGTAGAAATTGTAATTCTTCGCGTCTTTCGTCAACGCCAGCGGAAACAATGATGTGAGAAAGAATTTGCCGTAGAAGTCCTGCGCTCCACCGAAGGCATCGATAACCTGATAAATAAACCGGCTTGATAACTCCGGGGTATTGGCCAAGGTGTTTTCAATATCGCAGTACTGGCGTAGGTTTTGGGGCGTGGTAAACGAGATGCCCGTTACGCCCGCCCCGAACCGGCCGGGGTTAATGCCCAGCACGAACACGCGCGGATTGTTGTTACTGTAGAATTTTGTGTAAAACTCGTTCACAATCCGCTGCACCTCCGGCTGCTGATACGGATTCATCACGCTAATGCCCGGCGGCAGGTTGTCCGGTGCCCGGAGCGCGTTATAGTAGGCAATGGCATGGTCGGCGAAGGTCATGAGCGCGAAAAGTACGTGTAGCAGATCAAGGCGATCTCACCGATGATCCGCTCAGCCTCCGATGTTGGCACACCTTCGACAAACACCGATAGTGAAAATGGGTCTCGGGTGTAGACGATACCGGCATCACCCCGGACGTAAGGCAGTATTCCCATTTTGTGCGCGACCACGGTGCCTTTGGGCAACAGTCGGGGAATTGTCAACATGTCTTCCGGTCCGGCGTTCCGGGTCTGTTTCAGAATATCGAGCATTTGTACGCAGAGAGCGGGTGTTGCGACTTCGTGCCGGTAAATTTTTCCTAATAACGAGTTCATTTCCCGTGCCGTCACGTAGTTCTCACGACCCTGCCGGGCGGCCAGCGTGTCCATCATCACGCGATTCAACCGGCTTTTAGTCAGACTAATCGTCTGCATTCGCTGGTTGATAGCGTCCATGCCCAGTTCATTGATAAAAATGTTGGTGGCGGTATTATCGCTGTAGATCATCATCAGCCGAAGCAACTCGCGGTAGGCGATGCGGCTGCGGTGTGAATACGTTTTCAGCACCCCGTCGCCCCACGCTTTTTCGGCGTCGATCAAAATATGAATCTCGTCGGGGTCGAGCGTCCCGGCTTTTACCTGCTCCATCGCTTCAAGCATAATAGCCAGCTTAATCACACTCGCCGATGGTACGCGTTCATCGGCGCGATGCTCAAAGGCAACACTGCTGTCAGTCAGCGACCGCACGGCCATACTCACCCGTGCGGAGGCAAACCGGGTCGCCGGACCGAACTGTTGTAAATACGTCGTCAGCGAGTCGGTCAGCCGCTGAGACTGAGCTGAAACGGTCGGGATCATACTCAGGAACAAAAATAAAGTCGGAACAATGGTCCCGACTTTGCATGATGGTGTTAATTGCATGTT
Organism: Spirosoma sp.; assembly: GCA_043737755.1. Lineage (GTDB taxonomy): Bacteria > Bacteroidota > Bacteroidia > Cytophagales > Spirosomataceae > Spirosoma. The sequence goes on along the minus strand of JAYTAC010000671.1, from coordinate 4,589 downwards.
GTTTTTCGCGCATTCCCAACGCTGAAGCGGTAGGCTGATGATAGTAATCTGTTGTATCAGCCCACCACTTCAGCGTTGGGAACCGTTGGGAATCTGATTATTTAATATTTTTCCGGCGGTTGCGCTGAAAATCCTCGAACATCATGTTTCCCAGACCCTGTAGGCCGCTGTAGTAAGCCCGGCCGTTGTTTACCTTCGTGAACTCCTGCACAAATTGCTTCAGGTACGGGTCACTCGCGATCATAAACGTCGTCACGGGAATATCCAATCGACGGGCCTGCGCGGCCAATGTCAGCGTTTTACTGACCACCTTGCGGTCCAGCCCGAACGAGTTCTTGTAGTACTTGATACCTTCTTTCAAACATGTCGGCTTGCCGTCCGTGATCATGAAAATCTGCTTGTTTTTGTTTTTCCGCCGACGCAGCAAATCCATTGCCAATTCTAATCCGGCTACCGTGTTTGTGTGGTAGGGGCCTACTTCCAGATAGGGGAGGTCTTTGGCCTGAATCTGCCACGCGTCGTTGCCGAACACCACAATGTCGAGAGTATCTTTCGGGTACTTGATTTTGATGAGTTCGACTAATGCAAGGGCCACCTTCTTGGCGGGCGTGATGCGGTCTTCGCCGTACAGAATCATTGAGTGGCTGATGTCGATCATCAACACGGTCGAAGTCTGCGTTTTCTGCTCCTTCTGCGTCACTTCCAAGTCGCGCTCCATGAGCGTAAACTCCTCAACACCGCTGTTGATCTGCGCGTTGCGGATCGACTCGGTCATCGAAATCTGTTCCAGCGAATCGCCGAACTGGTAGGCCCGTATATCGCTGCTCAGCTCGTCGCCGGTGCCGGTGTAGGGCGTCTGATGGTTGCCGCCCGACTTGGAGCGTTCGAGTTTACCGAAGATTTCTTCCAGCGCAGACCGGCGGATCGTCTGTTCGCTTTTGGGCGTCATCACGATCTTGCCTTCCTCATTGGCTTCGGTCAGGTAACCCTTCTCTTTAAGGTCGTCGAAGAAATTGCCGATGCCGTATTTGTCGTCCGTCAGGCCATACTGCCGGTCGAGTTGACTCATCCACGACATTGCCTGTTCCACGTCGCCGGAGGTCAGCAGCAGCAGTTGCTGAAAAATGTTGAGCAGTTGGTCGAACTTGTTGCCTTCCTTCTGTTCGGGTGGTACGAAATCGGAAAAATTAAAGCCTTTCATCGGTGGAGACGCAACATATTACGTCTGATTTGGGGGTATGATCGTCGTGCTGACAGAACAGCACGGTTCGGCGATTTGTTCGGCTGTTTCAGGCAGCTTGATATCTGGAAGCGGTTAGGTATACTTCGCCAAAAATTCATCAAACAAAGTAATTTTTCGGAACCCTTTTCTGCGGGCTGCTTCATAAGTGGGCAGGTCCTGAGTCAATAAAACCGTGTCGGTCTGGATAGTTAGTGCCAGGTAGCTCACATCCTTAGGGTCGGTATCTCCAATTAATTTATGGGCTTTGTCGATGGCATCCTGTTGAAGTAGGTAGTAAGGTAAAACGGCTACTCTTGAGAAGACGAAGTAAGCGTACCGTGTGTGCTCTACGAGAGTGAGTTTAGTCTTGCCAGTAATAAGCTGATTGTATTTGTTCAATTCGGCGAGCGCAAACTCCGGAGTTATGAAGTCATCATTGCCCAGGACCGTTTTGTAGAATGCCCGACCGCTGATGAGTATGCTCATCAACACATTTGCGTCTAAAACGAACGTCATAAATCAGTACCGGGTAAAATGGTGCTTCTCCTGCTCCCAAGCCAACGTACGGGCCGCCTGCCATTCAGGATCGTTGGTCAGGTCAACCGTAGCCAATTCAGCCAGAGCTTCCTGAGCCGCCATTTTTAGTTCCAGCCGGGAGACAACAGTAATAAGATGGTCTTTTATCGCGTCAAGGCCCAGCGACTCGACAAGATCCTCATTTACGTCAATACTAATCTCCATACGTGTCAGTGGTTAATGTGTCAGTTAGAGATACAGACCTACAACTGCGCCAGCAAATACAGCACGGCCATACGCACTGCTACGCCATTCTCGACCTGATCCAGAATGATGCTGTGGGCAGAATCGGCCGCGTCGGAAGTCAGCTCGACGCCCCGGTTGATGGGGCCGGGGTGCATCAGCACAATGGGCCGGTCGAGTTCATCTAACATCTGCTTCGAGATGCCGAAATACAGTGAATACTCGCGCAGTGACGGGAAATATTTGATCTGTTGCCGCTCCAACTGAATCCGCAGCACGTTGGCCACGTCGCACCACGCCAAAGCCGCCCGAACGTCGTGCCCCACCCGAACGCCCAGTGCTTTGATGTGCTTAGGAATCAACGTTTTCGGGCCGCACACCATCACTTCCGCCCCTTGTTTTTGCAGACAGAAGATGTTGGACAGGGCCACCCGTGAGTGGGTGATGTCGCCGATGATGGCGATGCGTTTGCCCGCCACGTCGCCGAGTTTCTCCTGGATCGAAAACGAATCGAGCAGGGCCTGCGTGGGGTGCTCGTGGGTGCCGTCGCCCGCATTAACAACGTTCGCCTTTATGTGTTTGGTCAGGTAGTGGGGTGCACCGGGGCTGCTGTGGCGCATCACGACCATGTCGACCTTCATGGCCAGGATGTTGTTGACCGTGTCGAGCAGCGTTTCGCCCTTTTTAACCGACGAACCCGACGCCGAAAAGTTGACGACGTCGGCAGAAAGTCGTTTTTCGGCGAGTTCAAACGAAAGCCGGGTGCGGGTCGAATTCTCGAAAAAAACGTTGGCAATCGTCACGTCGCGCAGCGAGGGGACTTTCTTGATGGGGCGGTTGATGACTTCTTTGAATTGCCCGGCCGTTTCCAGAATCAACTGAATGTCGGACTCGGTCAGGTCTTTGATGCCCACCAGATGGCGGACGCTTAGGGCGGTTCGATGAGTCGGTTGGGCCATGAGGGGTAACGGAACGGCTTAAATCGAGTAAATATAGCATTGGCCCGGCAGTTGGTTGTTAGATCGACACTGACCCAACAACGTCACTCAGTGGAGCCGTCTATTCTCAAAATAGTGGCGATGTACGCCCATTGAGTGGTAAATTGCGCTGTCCCGACGCTGTCTTTGGCGTCATTGTCCCGTCTTTCCCCCTAACATGCACACCTCCTCCATTCCGTTTCAGGTTACCGACTGGGCCAACGTACCCGCCACCGAATACCCCGGCGAGTCGGGATCAGCCCTCTGGCGAACGCTTAAATTTGGCTCACTGCGCGTCCGGTTGGTCAGCTATTCACCCGGTTACCTCTCTGACCACTGGTGCAAACGGGGGCACATCATGTTCGTGGTGTCGGGTATGCTGGAGGTGGAACTGGTTGGTCAGGAAACCCGGCAACTCAGCGAGGGCATGTCGTTTGAGGTATCCGATCAGGAAAGCACCCACCGCACCCGCACCAGTGCCGATACGGGGGCTACGCTGTTTATTGTCGATGGGGGCTTTCTGACGGGCGAGTTAACCGGCTTGTAGGCAACGCCTTATCGAACCGAATCGAGTAAGGCCTGGTACAAAAAATCCCCGACATCGTTGGATGCCGGGGATTTTTGCGTTCTGATAGTTCCAAAACGTCGCTTACTTGGAAGCAACGAGTTTCATTTCGACCGTGAAATCGTCGTAGATCGCCTTGTCGCCGATGTTCTCGAAGAACGACTTGGAGCCGTAGCGGATGTCGTACTTCGTACGGTCGAGGATGGCTTTGCCATTGGCGGTGATCGTATTACCAACCATCTTCACCGTAGCAGGAAACGTCACGGCGTTGGTGATACCCTTGATGGTCATGTTACCGGCGATGTCATACGCATCGCCACCCTTCGGAGTCACCTTCGTCACTTTGAATGTGGAGGTTGGGTGCTTCGCCGTGCTGAAGAAATCTTCCGACTTCATGTGGCCGATGAACTTAGCGTTGTAGCCCGCGTCGGTCAGGTCGGTGCAAACGATGCTGTTCATGTCGAACGAGAAGGTGCCGCCGGTCAGTTTGCCACCGTCGACCATCATCATGCCGTCGCTCAGCTTCACGGTGCCGCTGTGCTCACCGGTCACTTTTTTGCCGTTCCAGTTCATGATGCTCTTCTGCGAATCGACTTTGTAGGTCATCGGTGCTTTTTTGCCCGGCCCAACGTAGGCCGACGCGCTGATCATCACCGCTACGGCGACGATACCAGCTAAAAATTGACGTGTTTTCATAGACTTGTGTGTTGTGTTTGTACGTGGTTGTATGAATTTATTTGGTTAATGCTGATGATCAGGACCGAAGCCGGTCGAGCAACTGGCTTAAGTGAATCGCTTCGGTCTCGGTTAACTTACTGCCCTGCATGACATCCCACTTTGTCTGGTGAACGTCGAGCCGCGTCAAAAGAGCCATTCCGGGGTCGGTAATCACAACGTCCACGGCCCGGCGGTCGCTGGGGCACTCGGTTCGCAGCACAAGCTGCTTGGCCACCAACTTATCTACCAATCGGGAAGCGTTCGACATTTTGTCCAGCATTCGCTCGGTAATGTCACTTACTTTGACCGGGTTGGGATACTGACCGCGCAGAATTCGGAGTACGTTGTA
>JAYTAC010000670.1:0-2958 GCA_043737755.1 Spirosoma sp. | reverse complement strand
ATTACGAATTGGACACCTACGTGGACGCCCTGCGCGATATTCCGACGGTTGAAAAACCGCTGGAGACGCAAAGAGGCCGCGCCTTTCTGCAGAAAACAGATATCTTCCGTAAGATCATGTGGTTTGGCTACAGTTCGGAAAGCACCTGGCATCCGCTGCCCGTCAAGCTGGTGAACGAGATTATGGCCCTCAACAAGCAGGGCGTTATCCCCGAATCGTTCGATGTGCTCACGCCGATGGGCGAGAAAGAGGTGGTTCCCCTCGCCGCCCTCAACGCCGACCTCACCCAACTCGACAAGAAATACGCCGTTCGCGGTAGCGGTAGTAGCCAGCGAAAAAAGAAACGGTAACGTACCTGAATAATTTGTATGAAAAATGCCCCTGATAATGAGTCAGGGGCATTTTTTGCGTTCAGACGAACTTACGGAAGCTTAACTTGCTGATTCTCCACACGATCCCAGGGCCACGGCTTGAAAGGTGGCATTTCCTGTTGAAGATAAATCGACGAAAAAAACATGAATATGCCAAGAGCTATGTAACCCCGCTTACAGCTGGAACGTCGTTCCGGCCTTATGGTGGAGAAAAACTTGTAAAAGGCATACATGACGACAAAATCTATCATGGCAATGCCACACAAGTGATAAATGATTGCAGAAGTGGTAACCATATCAACGGAGAGGTTTTAGTCTGATAAAATTACGGGCATGAACCACAATCTGCCAAGCTTTTTTCAAATTCTAGCTGTGCCTGTTCCCAGTCGAGAAGGGCTATTTGGTAAGTATTGTAAGCACTTTGTGCGTCAGCCTCCGCTTTCAACAGCATTTGTTTGTAAGATGCATAACCGGCGGTCGCACCAGCTAAAGCAGCTACGGCTTGCAGCACCGCAGCCGACCATGGAGTCGTAAATGCAAAAGAACCCGCTCCATTAATAGTGCCGTACGTACCACCCGCATAACCAATAGATTCCAGAAAATCAGAGAACGGGCGGCTTAAAATCTCGTCCTTCGTTATGTTGTAGGTACTAATATTTTAGTAATTTAATTTCATGTATCAAAACTGCCAATTTCTTGGTATCTATTTTTGAGTGTTATTCGTGCTTTTTCAGTAGTAAAAGACCAGTTTACTTTTATAGCTTTTTCGTTTCTATTTCTTTCCCAAATTAGAGCTTCAGATTCCAATAGAGTTTGGCTTGCAATACGCCTATCTAAACATTGACGAGACAGAGCTGAAAATTCCATTTCAGCCATATTAAGCCAAGAAGCGTGTTTCGGGGTAAAATGAAATTCAATCTTATTTTTTAACTGACGAGCATCTTCAAAAGGGAGATTCTCGTAAAAAGCCCCATATGAATGTGTGCTGAAATTATCCTGAACAAGTTGAATTTTATCAGCATCGGCATAATGTTCTTTAACAACCCATTGCATAAAATCAGCATAATCTGATTTTGTTTTGGTCGTTGTTACTTTTAAGTGCCGCTGTCCAGTATCGATATTATAAGCTAACAGCACGTTACAAACCCCATTTCTCTGGTATTCCTGATGCTCTTTTCGCGTACTATTAGGCTTGGCAGGGATGGGTGTCAAAACGTGGTCAATTAATTGGCAGGGGCGTTCATCGAAACATAACCGGCTGACTCCCGTTTGTTTAGGTTGAGCATAGAGATCTAACACATCCTCCATGTTAGCTAAATATTCACCGTTGATGGTGCCAATACACCACATTTCTTTGAGCCAAGGCTTAAGTTTACTTTTTTTAAAACTTGTCGGATAGACTCATTTGATATTTCGTCAATATAGTTGAGTTCAACAATTTTTTGGTTGATCAATGATAATGTCCAACGTGCAAAACCTTCTGGGGCATCGCTACAAGCTAAACTTGTAATTTGGGCTTCTAAACGTTGGGTTACAATAGGAGGTTGTCCGCTTCGTGGAAGTTCTTCTAATGCAGTCAATAGGCCACCTTCAAAATAACGCTTTTTGATTCGATAATAATGATTTATATCAATATTTAATTGAGCTTGGATAGTAGCTCTATCTTTACCTGAATCAAGCAATAGCAACGCTCTGGCTCTTGTTATTTTACGGCTCTTGTGAGTGCCTTTTTTAATAATTGAAATCAGTTCGATTTTTTCTTCTTCTGACAAAATCACTTTCTTTGCTGTACGTCCCATGAGAGTAAATTTTTTATCCTCAAAATTACTATATAAAACTAAATTGTCAAAGCACTACAAGATACGGCGTAACTAATGGGGTTAGTCTATTTTAGTCTTTCCACTTCGTAGCGTAACTCATCGGCAAGCTGGCGGATGCGGTCGTAGCTGGGGGCGGGCGAGGGCAGTTGCAGGCTGACGAACGCTTTCACATCCCACACTTCCAGCACGTCTTTCAGAGCTACTTCCCGGTTAGGCACATTCGGCTTATCAGCGGTAAGCAACAGCGTTCCCTTGTCTTTCACTTTGCTGAATACCCGCCTCGCCAGAATACCCTGATGTTGTACAAGCAACACGTAGAATTGTCCGTCGGTGATCTCGAACCAGTTACGCACAAACTGACCGATGAGCCAGGCACCGGGGAAAGTAAAGTCATTATCGGCCTCGAAAGCGCGGTATTGGCCTACCGGCAGCATCGGCATACGCATGGTGGGCAGACGGCTCAGGTAATCGGGTTGCTGAAACCGGTGCTGGTAATCGCTGAACTGCCCCTGATATACATAATGAATCGTCTGCGCCGAATTGTCATTGACCCGAATCTGTTCGGGCATGGGCGGAGCGGGTGACGGGGCTTTCTCAAAATGATTGTTGAAAGCAGGTAACGGCTCGCCCCCACCACCAAATCCCTCGGCCGGCCGGCTGACGGTGAATTGAGGCGTTTGCACCGGCTGACCCGACCGCGACCGCGCTTCTTCGTACAGCTGACCAGACCCAGGTACGTCACGGTCAACTTCACTCCGCTCCATCAG
>JAYTAC010000669.1:0-7259 GCA_043737755.1 Spirosoma sp. | reverse complement strand
GATTTTGGCGGCTTGCGCCTGTGTATTGGCTTCTCCCGATTTGAGCAGTCGGAGGAATCGGACGTAGTGGCGATATTGGGCTTTTGTCTGTTTTTTTTCGGTTGTTTGCAACGTGAGCAAATCTTCTTGAATCTTTAGGGCGTAGTTCATGAGTCAAACATACGACATACTAAATTTGAAATGGTATTACTATTCATTCGGCGTCATTCAATCAAAACCGCATTGGGAATGGTGGATTGCCAAATGTTCAACCCTAAAAGGTGACTTTCGCTACACTACTGACACCGTTTGGGATACGTTTCCGTGGCCACAAAACCCGACAAAGTCGCAAATCGATACCGTTGCCAAAGCCGCCCGGCAACTTCATCAGTAACGGACGCAGATGCTCCGCGACTACAAAATGAGCCTGCGCGACCTCTACCGTACGCTGGAAAAGCCCGGCAAAAACACCCTCCGCGTCCTCCACGAAACGCTGGATAAAGCCGTGCTAACCGCCTACGGTTTCGCCCCCGACACGGACTTGCTCACCAACCTGCTCACGCTCAACCACGAAATCGCCGAACGCGAACAGGCGGGGTTGCCGGTTCAGTCGCCGGGGTTGCCCGCCGTGGCCGGGGATGCCGCGCCCTACATCACCGACGATTGTGTGCGGTTCATTCAGCCCTGACCCCTCTCCCGTATGCTCCCACCTCCGCCACCATCCACCAACAACAGCGACTATTCATTTTCGGTACTGACGCCAACGGAACAGAACGCGTTGCTCTGGCAACACAATCGCTGGTTATTGGATCAGTTGGCGCGGGCCGAAAACACAGTTGGAGTACTTCAGGCCGAACAAACGGCACTGACGAAGCTGGCCCATAAAAATGATTTCTACGGTCGGTTTATGGGCGATGTCAATCGACACAAAGATTTTACCATTCGGGAGTTGAATCGGTTGAAAGAGCTATACCGGAGTAATCCGGCTATTGCTGATTTAGCCGTCGATGAGTTGGTTGACAGCGTTAAAGACATGGGAAAGGGGCTGCGGGCGGAGGTAAAACAGCGGTTGGACATCACCGATTAATAAGTTGGAACAGGGTGAGTGATGGGGCGCGTAGGAGCGGTATCGCGAACTTCAGTCCGTAATTAAATGCGCTCAAATACGGGCTGAAGCCCGCGATACCGCTCCCAATCAATCGCCAATAATTAAATTGATCGGGCACTGGTTCGACAGGATCATCGGTCGAAAACTTATCGGCTGATCGCTAAACCAAACCACCCGCCCCCTGTCTGACGTTTATAGGACAAACGATTTAGCTTTGCATCATGAAAAAAAGACTTATTATTACCCTGCTCGCTCTGCCGCTGCTGTTCAGCCGGTGCGGGGTCAATAAACAGATTTCGCAGGCCAAAGCCCTCGGCGACTGCCGCTACAGCATTGCGTCGGCCGACAGCGTGTATTTGGCGGGGGTCGACGTGCGGCAGTTTCGCAAACTCGAAGACATCAATCCGGCGCGGTATCCACGATTGGCGGCTGGTTTGCTCACCCGCAACGTACCATTCGATGCCCGTATTAACCTCGACGTTATCAACCCGACCAACCGGTTGGCGGGCATCAATCAGTTGGAATACCGCATTCTGCTGGCGGGGCAGGAGTTGTTCACCGGCTTCCTGAATCAGCGCATCGAAGTGCAGCCGGGCGGGGGCAAAACCCGCGTACCGGTGCGGCTCAACGCCAACGCATACCAGTTGATGACCGACCCAAAAACCCGCGATGCGTTCGGCGAATTGGTGCAGAATTTCTCGGGTGCGGCCGGGGCGAAACCGTCCAAACTGACCATCCGCATCAAACCAACGCTCGATCTGGGCGGCAAGCAGATCAACTACCCCGGCTACATCACCATCGACCAGGACGTGACCAATAAGATTCTGATGGGGCAGTAGTGGGTAAAGACCCCCGGTTGCGGTGCTTTCACCGGCTGTATGTCACTCAATCATTCGCCCATGTTCCGTGCATTTTCCGCGCTGTTTCTACTGACGCACGTAGCCGTTGGTCAGATCGCGACCAATCAAATTCAACTTACCCACAACGAAGCGGCCAAGTCGGTGGTCGTAACCGTCGACGGCAAGCCGTTCACGGCCTACATTTATCCCGGCCCGACGGTTCTCAAAAAACCCGTGCTCTACCCGATTGTGTCGTCGGGTGGCAATCCCATCACGCGGGGCTGGCCGCTGAATCCCCGGCCCGGCGAGCGCGTCGACCATCCGCATCACGTTGGGATGTGGTTCAACTACGGCGACGTAAACGGCCACGACTTCTGGAATAACTCTACCAGCGTCGGTCCCGAGCACAAAGGTCCGTTCGGGACCATCGTACATGCGGGTGTCACGGCCATGAAGAGCGGTGCCGGGCGGGGCGAACTGACCGTTACGGCCAACTGGCTCGACAAAGATGGCGTGCCGATGCTCCGGGAAACGACGCGGTACATCTTTGAAGCCACTGCCAGCGAACGCACTATCGACCGTATCACCACGCTGACTGCGCTGGGTAAAGACGTGCTGTTTAAGGACAATAAGGAAGGACTGATTGCCGTGCGCGTGGCCCGCGAACTGGAGCACCCGTCGACCAAACCAGAGGTATTCACTGATGCAAAAGGCGTGGCTACTGCCGTGCCGATGCTAAACAACGACGGCGTTACGGGCCGCTACGTCAGCAGTGAGGGAGCCGTGGGCGATGCCGTTTGGGGCACCCGCGCCGGTTGGGTGAACCTGACCGGCATAATCAACGGGGAAACGGTTTCGGTGGTGCTGCTCGATCATCCCCGCAACGTGGGCTATCCGACTTACTGGCACGCCCGTGGTTATGGCCTGTATGCGGCCAACTCGCTGGCTCCCTCAATATTCAGCAACGGCAAAGCCCCCGCCATGAACAAATCATTGTCGGCCGGACAGTCGATGACGTTTCAGCACCGGTTGGTGATTGCGTCGGAAACATTGGCGGAACCAGCCGTAGCGAAACGGGCGGCTAGTTTCGGGTCCCGACGCTGAACGGGGTCGCCCGTGCGATGGTGGGCAACCAGATCAATTCAAATGCACCAACGCTGAGCGGTATACGCGCCTTTCGAGCGACGACACCCACGAGCGCAGCATGTTATTTTCACCCGTTGCCCGGCCCATCTCCATGTCGATCTGGTGGAGCAGAAAAAAGAGCTGGTGGATGTGCAGCCACTGCTGGTGCAGTAGCCCTGTGTCCTCGGGTGACCGGGGTTGCTGACGGGCTTCTTGGGTGAGTCGGCGCAGGCTCATTTTAAGGTGATAGCGCAGCATCATCAGGCGGCTGGCCATCGGCAATTCGGTCGGGTTGCGTTCCATGTGCGAGATGCCCCTGGCCAGCATACTGTTGCGCTGCTGAAGCTGATCCGAAACAACCATCCAGGCATGTTCGGCCCGAAGCGATTCATAACTGACGGTTTTCATAGGATATAGTACGATACGGTTTTAGTCAACTGTAGCAAAATGACTGCCAACTACTTCGGCGTAATCGTAATTTGGCAAAACTTTAGTTTGTTATGCATTCATTATGCCAATGATTAGACCATCACAAGGCAGTCAACGTTTAATTGAAATCGGCAGAAAACTGTCAGTTAGCCGACGCCGTATCTCCGCTGTATCCGCGTACCTTTCGGGTCTAAAATCAATGTCATTATGCTTGCTCTGCAACGAATCGGACTCGGGGTGTTCACGGTTGGTTTCGCCATCTGGATTTTCACGCTGACACTGAGCCAGTTTCAACTTACCGGTTCCGTTATCGACAAGGTCGTGAAGCCCGAACACCGCGCCGTTGTCCACCAACGGACGGCGTCCATGATCGGTAAGACGTACACTAACAATTGGTCGTTTATCAGTGATTTTCGGAGAACGATCAACACCTACAACGACGAGATGCGGGCCAAAAAAGACTGGGATACCGTCATCAACGACAACTACGTGTTCGATGTCACCAAAGAATCGTCGCTCGGAATGCTCACCGGGTCGGGTAACTCGTGGCTGTGGTTCTGGCTGAGCATCGGTCTGGCGGCCATCGGCGGGTCGCTGTATGCCCTGGCCGGGCTGAAACGGCTCCCCGGCATCAACAACAATTATCTGTATCGTCACCCCGCCACCGACCGGGGCTGGATTGGCATTGCGCTCGGCGTTTTCCTGATTGGCTTCTATGTCGCCCTTTATTTCTACCCCGAATACCTCACCAACTGGGTGCTGTTAGTCGACCCCATCAGCCGCGCCCTCAACTCTGGCCGAGACGTTGGACCGGCCGCCACCCGGTGGTTTCTGTACGGGTTTCTGTACACGCTCGTTATTCTGGTAATGGGCGTGAGGATGCTGATCAATTACCGCCACAGCCCTTATCAGCAGGTACGCACGGCGTCGGTCATGTTTTTTCAGACCTCGTTTGCGTTTCTGATCCCCGAGATTATGCAGCGGCTCAACCAGCCCTACCAGGACCTCAAAAACATCTGGCCGCTCGACTACACGTTTTTCTTCGACTACAAAATCAGCGAGAAACTACAGGCGGGTTCACTCGGTATTTTTATGCTCGTTTGGGGCATTGCGCTGGCGTTGGTAGCCGTGCCGGTGCTGACGTATTTCTTCGGTAAGCGCTGGTACTGCTCGTGGGTGTGCGGGTGCGGAGGGCTGGCTGAAACCCTCGGCGACCCCTACCGTCACCTGTCCGACAAGAGCCTGAAAGCGTGGAAGTTCGAGCGCGTCATCGTGCACAGTGTGCTGGTGTTTGCCGTGGTGATGACCGCATTGGTGCTCTACACGTATTTTAGCGGGCAGGGTACGGTGCTCGGCTTTTTGGACAGCTACAACCTCCGCTCGACCTACGGTTTTTACATTGGGTCGATCTTTGCGGGGGTGGTCGGCACGGGTTTTTACCCCGTCATGGGCAACCGGGTGTGGTGCCGGTTTGGGTGCCCGTTAGCAGCCTATTTGGGTCTGGTCCAACGGTTCAGGTCCCGGTTCAGGATCACCACCAACGGCGGGCAGTGCATTTCGTGCGGCAACTGCTCGGCCTACTGCGAGATGGGCATCGACGTAAAGGCCTACGCCCAGCGCGGGCAGGACATTGTACGGTCGTCGTGCGTAGGCTGTGGTATCTGCTCGTCGGTATGCCCGCGCGGGGTGCTGAACTTAGAACTCGGACCCGTTTCGAGCCGCAAAATTTGACATCAGTGAACAGTTATCAGTAACCAGTTACCATGTAGCCACATCTTACTGTTAGCCGTTCACTGATAACTGGTTACTGATAACTGTTCACTGCCAACTGTTCACTGCACTCATGGACCCTATCTATCGCGCCCTCATCGTTTGTACGAATCACACCGACTACCCCACCAAGCCCCACAAAACGGGTCTGTGGCTCAGCGAAGCGACTCATTTTTACGACGAACTCGCCGACCGAAACCTGCCTTACGACATTGCCAGTCCCAACGGCGGGCCGGTTCCCATTGACGAAAAAAGCCTGGACCGGCGCGACACCGTCAACGAGAAATGGTATAACGACCCCACGTTTCGCCACAAACTCGAACACTCACTGCGGTTAGATGAGGTGAATCCGGCTCAGTATCAGATTCTTTACTTTACGGGCGGGCACGGCACGATGTGGGATTTTCCCGACAACCTGACGCTGCAAAACATTACCCGGCATATTTACGAAAATGGAGGGATGGTGTCGGCCGTTTGCCACGGCGTCAGCGGTTTGCTCAACGTGAAATTGTCCGATGGCTCCCCGCTGATTGGCAATCGGCAGATTACCGGCTTCTCTAATATTGAAGAAAAACTCGTTCGTCTCAACGACGAAGTGCCTTTTCTGCTCGAAGATGCCCTGCGGCAGAAGAACGCCCTCTACAGCAAGGGCTTCATTCCGTTTCTGCCTTATATCGAAGTTGATGAGCGGCTCATAACGGGCCAGAATCCACTCTCCGCCCGCAAAGTAGGCCGAAAAGTGATGGAAGAGATGTATGAGAAGTAGAGACTCAAACCACGGCGTGCGGAAACACATCGCGTAACAACTTCAGTTCCTGATCTTTGTCCGACACGATGGGATGGCTGATGCCCCAGTCAATGTTCAGGTCGGGGTCGTTCCAACGGATGCCCGATTCTGCCGTTTTGTTGTATATGTTGGTGCATTTGTAGCTGAAAATACTGTCTTCGAGCGTGACGAAGCCGTGGCCAAAACCTTCGGGAATGTAGGCCATGTTAGCGAGTTTGGCATCTAGGAGAAAGGTTTCGTAGCGGCCGAAGGTAGGCGAGTCGATGCGCAGATCGACGGCAATATCGAGTACCTGCCCCGTGATAACCCGCACCAATTTACCCTGGGCAAAGGGTTCATTTTGCAGGTGCAGCCCGCGCAAAACGCCCTTCACCGAGAACGACTGATTGTCCTGCACAAACTCCATCGGCAAACCCAGCGACGCGAACAGGGGCTTGCTATACGACTCGAAGAAATAGCCGCGCTCGTCTTCAAACACGCGTGGAATTAACTCAATCAGCCCATTAATGGCCGTTTCCCGAATTTGCATACCTACTGTTTTAAGATGTTTACCCACAGACCTTGGCGGCAAATTTATGAAACCGTACCCGTAGTTCGTACTTTTAGCCGGACCATTTTAGTTTCTGGTCTACTGAACCGGTATGACATACGAGCAGCTAAGTGAACAGATTTTTCGGAAACGGTCTTACCTCTGTGTGGGTCTCGATACCGACCTGCGCAAACTGCCCCGTCACCTGCTTACCGAACCCGATCCGGTCTTTGCCTTTAATCGGGCCATCATCGACGCCACCGCCGATCTGGCCGTAGCCTACAAACCCAATATCGCTTTTTACGAGGCCCAGGGGCCACGCGGCTGGGAAAGTCTGCAACGAACGATGGACTACATACCCGCCGACTGCTTCACCATCGCCGACGCCAAGCGGGGCGACATCGGCAACACGTCGGGCCTGTATGCACGCGCCTTCTTTGACCCGTCGGCTGCCGGGCTGACCTTCGACTCCATCACCGTAGCACCCTACATGGGCCGCGACTCGGTGATGCCGTTTCTGGAGTACGACGGCAAGTGGGTGATCCTACTGGCACTAACGTCCAACCCCGGCAGTGCCGATTTTCAGCGCATCGTCACAGATGCGGAAACGGGCACGGAACTGTATCAGACCGTGATCGAAACGGCTCAGTCATGGGTGGGGCCGAATAGTCACGAGCGGCTGATGTTCGTGGT
>JAYTAC010000668.1:0-1029 GCA_043737755.1 Spirosoma sp. | reverse complement strand
GGCGTTCTGAAAAAAGGCGTTGTTCAGGCTGTTGTTCCAGTTGCGGGCAAAGCGCGACAAACCCATGTCAGCCGGTATCGTGCTGGGAGCAAGGTAGTAACGTGGATGGGGCGAGGGACGCTGGGCATTCCGAAAGTGAACGTCGGAGGTTCCGGCGTTGCGGTTGGGAATCGTGTCGTTATACGGCCCCTGGAACACGTTCAGCCCCGGCGTGTCGATCACCTGCTGCTGGGCGTTGACGACGTCGGGCCGGATGGTGCCATTGTCGAACGACGCCCGCGCCACCATCCACGGCAGGTTGCGCCCGCCAAAGTCCTGCCGCGATTTCTGGATGAGGGCCGTCAGCCGGTTGCGATAATCGGGGATGCTGCCCGAATTGGCATCGCCAAATTCGGCTTCACCCTGATGCCACAGCACCGCCCGGACGCCCGCCATCGACGCGTAGTAGGTCAGGATATTTTTGAGATTGGTGTAGGGTTGCAGATTCGGCCAGTTTTCGACGCAGTAATAGCGGTTGCAGGTGGGGATGCCGTTGGCCGAGTTGATCCAGTTCTCCACCGTGGAGCCGTCCCAGCCCGCCACGTAAAACGCCACCGGCACGTTATAGCGGTTAACTACATAATCGCCCAACTCGCCCCAGCCCCACGAACTCTCAGCCATTGGAAAAATACGCCGACCGGCCGTCAGGGGCTGATACACCGGCACCGGCGACGGGTCGCCCGACGACACGAGTGCCTGCGCCCCCGGCGGGTAGGAATGGTTGATGGAGTCGATGGCGTTGACACGGTCGGTGGCAGTGCCGAGGTCGTTATCGCCGGAGCCGAGTCCCCGCGAGTTCGACTGTCCGGCCGTGATAAACACTTCGCCGATGCCCACCGGCTGCACCGATGCCCGTGCGGTTTCGGCGTTGTTGACAATGGTCCGCACCGTGAGCACGTACCAGCCGCCCCCTCCTGTCACGAAGCCCAGAAAAAGGTTGTTGGTTGGATTGGTCTGCACCGTCTGCCAGCCGGTAGCGGTGCCCTGACC
>JAYTAC010000667.1:0-2961 GCA_043737755.1 Spirosoma sp. | reverse complement strand
AGTTCGAGATTCCGTCGCGGGGATTGATCGGCCTGCGCTCCAACGTGCTGACCGCTACGTTCGGTGAAGCCGTAATGTCGCACCGGTTCAAAGAATACCAGGAGTACAAAGGGCCAATCCCGGAGCGGATCAACGGATCGCTGATTTCGATGACCAGCGGTATGGCTACGGCGTACTCGATTGATAAACTTCAGGACCGGGGTTCGTTCTTTGTGGAGCCGGGCGATGAGATTTACACGGGTCAGGTAATCGGTGAGCACAACCGGCAGAACGACATTGTGGTAAATATTCAGACAGCCAAGCAGTTAACGAACATGCGGGCTTCCGGTTCGGATACGAACGTCAGGATTGCCCCAAAAATCGCGTTCTCCCTCGAAGAATCGATGGAATACATCCAAAAGGATGAGTATCTGGAAGTGACACCAAAGGCAATGCGAATTCGCAAGGTCTTCTTAGACGAGAACGAGCGCAAGCGCAACCAGGGCAAGTTTGCCATGGCGTAAGCCATCCGACACCAAAAGTCAATACGCAAAAAGCCCACCTCGATATCGAGGTGGGCTTTTTGCGTGATAAAACGTGTCAGGAAGGTCTGATCAATCGAAACGCCACTGAACTTCTCAGATTGGCGGACGGTGGTGCGCCTGCTTCCACGTAGGTCGTTCTATTGGTGAATGCCGACTGGGCGGTGGTGTATTCGACTTGCCGACGGGTGTGCCGGTATCCCGCCACAAACAGTGCGATACCGATGACAGACATAACAATTTTTTTCATAACGTACTGATAGTGAATGATTATTGATTAAAAACTGAATCCCATTCTGAAATATAACCGGTTGTAACGTCGGTACTCGATCTGCGACAGTGTCTGAACTCCATCGACCGAAGCGGTTTGCTTGGCTTGTTGATGTTTGTAGCCCGCGCTGATCAAAAACCCCGTACCATTGCCCTTACTGATACGAATACCGAAGCCCGGACTCCACAGCCATCCGCCGGTTAATTCCTTATTATGCGGGTTCGGTCCCCGGAACGCGTAGCCACTTTCGAGACTGTAGAAAGGAGTCAACCGACGCTCGGAGGGCAGAAAATCGCCCTGAAACGTGGCCGCTACGGGGAAAAACGCGGAGTTGTTATAATAGTCTACACCCGAGGTAACACCCACGCTGGCCTTAGAATTAAATATGTAACTATGAGTGGCGTGTATTGTTAACCCAATCCGGTTTCCGGCCGTCCGCAGGGGCTGGTAATAGGACGGGGTTGAATAGTACATGGACGAATACCCGTAGTTCCGGTAGGGCGAATCGGGGCGTACCCGGCCGGTTTGAACGCCCATCTGAACCGTTGTTCGCCAGCGAGATGCGCCCGGTGGCTTCGTTTGGGCGCGGGTCGTTTGCATCAGCGCACAAACGAATAAGAGTACGTAGCAGATTTTCATGGTGTGGTCAGTTAGGGCGGGTAGCCGTAATTTTGCTCAGCAGCCGCAGGTCGTTTGGGTTGGAATAATCATACTGGTACAGGCCGTCTTTGCCAATGGTCAGCAGCGTTTTCGACATTGGAATCACATCGAAGGCATTCACGTCGGCGAATGTCTGCCGGGCCTTGATATCCAGCGGATTGGTGGCGTCGAAAATGCGCAGACCTTTGCTACCCTGGCATATGAACAGCGTTGGGTAGTCGATCCCTAAGCCATAGGGCGTTTCGACCGGGTATGACCTGAGCAGTTTCGGAGCCGACAGATTGCTGATGTCGATCACGTCCAGCACGTCGGTGGTGCCGAAGGTGCCGCAGGTGCTCGTACCCCGCAGAGTCACGTAGGCGTAGTTTTCGTGGACCACCACCGGGTCACAGGAGCGCACGTGACTGAAGGCCGAAAGCTGTTTAGGCTGCGCCGGATCGCTGACATCGTAGATGTACATGCCCGTGGTGGTGCCGATGAACAGGCTGTTGCGATACGGGAAGATGGTCTCGACGTTCCAGCTCAAGTTCGTGGTCTTCCCTTTCACCGGCTTCGTTGGGTCGCTGATGGAGAATAACTGCATGGAGTAGCCATTGACAACGTAGAGCTGGTTGTTGACGATGGCAAACCGGGCCATTGATCCGCCAACGCCGACCGAAGAGGGACTGCCGCTGCCTTTTACCGCGCTGTTGTTATAAGATGCACTGGCAAAATCATTTGCATAATAAGAGCGGCCGAACCACGCAACAGGAATCAGGTACGGCAGCACGTTGAAACTGCCCTCGCAGTCGGTCTTGACAGTTTCGGTGGCGATTTCCTCTTTCGTGTCGTTGATTTTAGCCCCGGTTTTGTCGTATGACCAGCTTGTCCGCCCCACCTGCCCGTTGGTGAAGCCGGTTTCGGTGCGCCCCACTTCACGAATGGCTGCCGGATTGCTGATGTCCAATGCGACGAGGTCGATGTAGCTGTCGGCATACAGAATATTATCGCGCACGGCTACGTCCACGTTGCCGGGGATGCTCAGAAACGAGATGGCTTTGGGCAGGGCCGGGTTGCTGTTGTCGAAGACGTGGATGCCTTTTTTGACCTCCACAATAAACAAATACTGGTCCTTGATGTACAGTTTCCCCGGCTCATTGAGCGGCCGGGGTGCGCCGGATGCAACGGCCTGCCGCAAATCGGTCAGGGCTATCTGGACAGGCGTAAATTTTCTGTACGTCCTGACCTGTTCGCACTGATCGGTGCAGGCAGTCAGGTACAGGAGCGGCAGTAGCAGGATAGGTAGAATAGATTGTCGCATACGTAGTTATTGTTGGCGTTCGGGGTAATGATTCGGCGCGGAGAGAAAGGGTTGTGAGCCGCTAAAAATAAAATTGCCCGGCTGTCCTGATTACGGCCGGGCAATGTTGGTCTTACACAAAAAGTCAGAAAGTAGTATCGTCAATAATCGGGCGATATCCGTCACTAAACAACACTGCGTGATCACATACGCCTGAACGTCAGCACACC
>JAYTAC010000666.1:0-1030 GCA_043737755.1 Spirosoma sp. | reverse complement strand
GTGTTCGCGGTATTGCCTATGCTGGTGCGCTGAGTGTGCTGGAAGAACGGGGTATGCTGCGGCACGTTGAGCGGGTGGGTGGTACGTCGGTGGGGTCCATTACGGCTCTGCTGCTGGCGGTGGGCTATACCACTCCCCAAATGACCACTGTTCTGGCTGACCTCAAAATTCAGCAGTTCAACGATGGCCGCTGGTTTTTTATCGGCGGGTTTCACCGCCTGACCCGGCACTACGGCTGGTATCGGGGGGAGCGGTTTGAGCGGTGGTTGGAGACGCTCATTGCCCGCAAAACCGGCGATCCTGACCTGACCTTCGCCCAGCTTCACCAGCGCAAAGGTGGGCCATACAAAGACCTGTACGTGACGGGAACGGACCTGACGGACCAGAAAGCCGTTGTCTTTTCCCACGAACATACCCCGGATGTGCCCCTGAAAACGGCGGTTCGGGTCAGTATGTCGGTGCCGCTTTATTTCGGTGCTGTTTTCATGGACGACCAGAAGCAAGTAATTCGCAAACCCCGGAAAAACCAGAACTACCACGTCATGGTCGATGGTGGACTGACGGCCAATTATCCCATTGGTCTGTTCGACGCTGACGGACGTCCTAATCCCGAAACGCTGGGATTCAAACTCGAACGCCCGGAGCAAATCCGACAATCCGGCGCGGGTAACGGACTGGCTCCCTACGTCATTCGTAGCGTCAACGGGTACGTGTCGGCTGTTTATAACTACGTGATCGAAAACCTCAATCCAGTATCAGCCAGCGAAAGAAGCCGCACCATTTACATCAGCATGGAAGGCGTCAAACCGCGCGTCCGACGGATGGAAACTGACGAAACGCAGCGGCTTTATGACAGTGGCGAACGGGCGGCCCGGCTGTTCATCCGTTAGGTGACCTGCACTCGACTGCCTGGAAAATCTTATTCAATCCGTCCCCAAATACCCAACCCCAAAATCACCGTCCAGCCCACCGTTCGCACCCAGTTGACGCTCACCAACCGGGCCAGTGTCTCAGGCGACGCATCGCCCCC
>JAYTAC010000665.1:0-1031 GCA_043737755.1 Spirosoma sp. | reverse complement strand
TCGCGGGTGCGGGGGGCGTCGGGCAGGCGTTTCCAGGCGTTGGTTTTCGGGTCATACTCATCGAGCCAGGCTACGTGACCGTCGTAATGTCCATCAGTGATGCCACAAGCCATATAAATCTTGTTATTGTAGACCACCACGCCCGCCGAACCCCGCAGCCGCTCTTTCGGAATTTCCGGCCCGGTGCGCCATTTTCCCTGCTTCGGATTGTAGATATAGATGTTCGGCAAAGCGGTTTCGTGTGGGTATTTGCCCTGAAACGCCCCCATCACGAATAACTCACCGCCGTAGGCGATGGCCTGAAAGTGATTCATCTCGACGGGTGGCGCGGGGAGCGTTTGCCAAACCAGTGTTTTCAGGTTGAGTGCTTCCAGCGGGCGGGTCCCGCGCCCGCCCACGGCATACAGACTGTCGCCGATGAGTGCAGCCGCACTTTCGTGGCGGGTTACGCAAGTGTTTTGCGTGACGACGGGCTGCCAGTTCTGGGCATTTGCGACCAAACTACCCGACACGAATAAGCAATTGAGAAATTGACGATTGAGGTTAATCATGCGAGGGTACGTAAGAATAAACTGACTGTTGCAACGCCGATCCTATTAGCTGATTATTAGCTGGGAAAGGCCGCTCCAGCGCATTGCCTACTGATACACCAATCAACTTCGCAATTGGCCTGATAGCCGGATAACGCCGGGCAAAACGTCCGGCATTTTTATTTATCTTTGATAAAACAGCCCCTCAGCACCATGGAAGCAACAACCGAACCGGCCATAGACTCACTCCCCTACCAGTACGGTACACCGAAATACGCCGGGCACCGCATGACCAAAGCCGATTTCCTGCGCTGGGAATCGGACGACAACTACGTCTACGAGTTCAACGACGGCGTACTTGAACCCACCACCAGCACGGGCATTTTGGAACCCACCACATCCATGAGACAGGAAGAAATCTTGATGTTGAGACGGCTAACAAGACGCTTTCACCAAACGAATGCTTACGAGCAGGAAGGCGAATTAGTTGCCGAGGTAGAC
>JAYTAC010000664.1:0-1036 GCA_043737755.1 Spirosoma sp. | reverse complement strand
CATGGTCGAAGGGCTTTCCCTGGCAGAAAACCGTCCATTCGGCCAATGAATCGTACCGGCTAACGATGTGATGCAGATACGTGTGGGCTTCGCGACCGATGTTGGGCAGTAAAATCGCTTGTTCGCCACCGGACGTATCGGGGCTTTTATCGTAAACGGTTACGGTCAGGTTAGCGGGACGTTTGCGAAGCCAGCTTAGGTCTTCGGTACATCGGGCAACGACGAGTTCAATTCTAAACACGGAGAAACGGAGATTTCACGGAGAACACAGAGTGAACAATTTTTCTCCGTGTTCTCCGTGAAACCTCTGCGTCTCCATGTTTAGACCCTTATTTTTACGAGAAACGAACCTCACTATGAAACGAACGTGTTTTACCTTCATCATCACGCTCACGCTCTACAGCATGACCCAGGCACAACCCCTCACCGCTCCCAAAGCGGCTATTAAACCCAAAGAACTCACGATTCATGGCAATACCCGGATCGACAATTACTACTACCTCAACGACCGTGAGAACCCGGAAGTTATCAACTACCTGAACGCCGAAAACGCCTATCTCGATCAGGTGCTGGCTCCCGTTAAAGGATTGCAGGACAAGCTATTTGAGGAGATGAAGGGCCGAATTAAGCAACAGGACGAGTCGGTTCCGTACAAAGAAGGAGCCTATTACTACTACACCCGTTACGTGACCGGGGGCGAATACCCGATCTACTGCCGTAAGAAAGGCTCATTACAGGGCGTGGAGGAAGTTATGTTTGATGGTAACGCGATGGCGAAGGGCCACAACTACTACCAGATTGGTGGCTACGAAGTGTCGGATAATGACGAACTGGCGATTTTCGCGGAAGACACGGTCAGTCGACGGCTGTACACGCTGCGGGTGAAGAACCTGAAAACCGGTAAACTTTATTCCGAAGCCATTCCGAACACCGAAGCGGGCAATTTTGCGTGGGCAACGGATAACAAAACGCTGTTCTACGTCAGAAAGGACCCGCAAACGTTGCTTGGCTATCAGGTGTACCGCCACACGCTGGG
>JAYTAC010000663.1:0-1040 GCA_043737755.1 Spirosoma sp. | reverse complement strand
GATTGACCAAAATCACCTGCTGGTGCTCGTCCTCGACCAAGATGCCCGACTGAAGGTTGGTAATCAGCGTGGACAGGCGAATCTGGGTGGTTTGCAGCGTGGCTTCAGCGAGTCGGCGGGCCGACACGTCCCGCGCCACGGCCGCTAACTCGATAGCCCCCATGTCTGACTCGATGAGCCGGATGGTTTGCCCCAGCCAGACAATGTGCCCGTCTTTGGCCACGACCGGAAACTCGGTGTAGGTGCTCTCCTGCCGCTCTTCCAGCATCGACCGGTAAAAATTAATGAGCGACTTGCGGTAGCCGGGCTGAACAAACTGGGTAAAGTGAGTGCCCACAAACTCCTGCTCGGTGTAGCCCAGCAGTTTTTCTACGACGGGACTGACGAAGGTAAAAAAGCCCTCGGGCGATGTTTTGAAGATAATGTCCTCTACCGATTCGATGAGCTGGCGGTAGCGCTGTTCACTCTGCTGGAGTTCGGCTAACTTGTCGCAAATCTGCCGTTCGAGGTTTTCATTCAGGTGCTGAAGTTTCTCATTGGCATCGAAGAGTTCGAGGGCTTTCTCCTCGAGGATGACCTCGGCCTGCTTTCGGGCAGTTTTCTCGCGGGCCAGCCGCCTGCTGATCTGCTCGATGGTGGTGGTATTGGTAGCCTGCATACACCCTACAATTTGACGATATCGAATAAGACCACCTTACCATCATCAGTCAGGTTGGTTTGAGTGATCGTTGCCGCTTCACCGTAATAGGTGAGACATCCTTGGATCAGTCCATGCGCGAAATCGGCTAATTTTCGCTCCGATTCGTAGCGCATGGTAAGGTGATTGGGGGCGGGTTGTTCCACCGTAAAGTGCGGCAACTCCGCATCGGGGTACAGCTTTCGGACTTCGACGTGAACGTGGTAGTGAACCGACTGGAGCAGGCCAAACGCCGAATCGACCCGGTCGACGAAGGGCCGGTATCCTTTGGTGAACGAAACGAACATGTACTGACCGTAGGCCCGCAGCAGGTCGGGAACGGGCAACTGCGTTTTCTGACTCA
>JAYTAC010000662.1:0-1040 GCA_043737755.1 Spirosoma sp. | reverse complement strand
TACACCCAGCTACACACCGCGTTGAAATACATAAAAGGTGGCTCAGCGCGATTAGCCAACCAATTGCTCGGTCGAAACGGAGCTTTCTGGCAACCCGAAAGTTACGATCACTACGTTCGCAACGCGCCGGAATCGGGTCGTATCATTGACTATACGTTGCAGAATCCAGTAAAAGCAGGCTTAGTCGAAAGTTGGCAAGACTGGCCGCATAGTTATCTGAGTGAGCGTTTCAGGTAAGGTATCACGGACTGAAGTCCGTGATACCTTACGAAAGCGGCTGGGCGAAGCTGATCAGGGCTGTCGCCAGGTTGGTCAGGTCTTTGCTGAACGGGCCTTCCGTATTGTTGGCGTAATCCTGCGTCTGCCCGGCCAATTCGCGCATCAGCCGCTCGGTGGTGCGCATGTCGCCCGCGTTGAGCGCATCGCGGAGTTGCGCCAGCGGTGCCTCCACCCACTGCGTGTTGGCGTCGGACCGGACAACCGTGATCCAGTCTTCTACCATCGTCGCACCCGATTCGGGCGTTGTAGCCGCTGCGCCCCCGCCAAAAACGTCCAGCGTACTATTAAACATCATCTGCGCCCGGTCGCCGGGGTTGGGCAGGTCGTAAATTGTGGCCGTGTCGGGTTGGTTCACGAGCAGTTCGTCGTCGTTGCTGATCCGGCCGAGGTCGGTGGCAAACGAGCGGAGCGAATCGGCTAACCGGGTCAGGTCGTCGGCAACAGTCCCGTCGAGGTCCCGGCCGAAGGTTTGCGCCTGACCGGCCATTGCGTTGAGAAGTTGCTTGATGCGGGTTACGTCGGGCTGGGCATTGAGCAACTCGTCGTACAGGTCGCCGAGTTGTTTGGCCACCGGTTCGGCTTCGTCCACGTTTTTCAGGGCCGAAATCCAATCTTTCAGCAAGTCGGCACCGGTAGCGGGCGTAACGTCGCGCTGCGACATTTTCTGCAAGGTACTTTGCAGCATCGACTGCGGTTGGGCGTGTGCCATGTTGGTTGGGTTCGTTAAGTAAATGACCTGATTGTACGAGTTGAAAACCGCC
>JAYTAC010000661.1:0-1043 GCA_043737755.1 Spirosoma sp. | reverse complement strand
CAGTTCAACCAGAAGTTATCCTCCTGCGCTATGTCAGCGGAGAAGACCATTGCGTTGACAATTTGGCCGTCTTTCACCGTGTATACGTCGATATTGTCGACGTCCAACACGCCCCCGTTCGGCTGAACCGCCTGCCAATGCACCAAGCAGGCTACCTGGTTGCCGTTGACCGATAGTGTTTTCACGCTGCTAAGCGTCAGTGTTTTAGCGGCTACTTCCTGCATCCCACCCGCCATCTGAAACACCTCGTCTCTCGACTTTTTCTGTCCGGCAAACCGATTTTTGCCCGGCTGACTCCACACTACGTCCGGGTGCAGCAACGCCGTCATTTTCTCGCCATTGTGTTGTTGTACCGCCGTTAGAAAATCACTGACTACCTGCTTTGCTTGTTCCATGTTTTCTGCGGTTTTTGATTGATTGATTATTTCCCGGCGGTTTGATCCCGTGGGTCTTTCGTCGGTTTGCTGAGCGTTTACAAGGTTGCTTAGTGCTACGCCCAAAATGACTATGATTGTTTTCATGCCGTTTTTTTGACAAAGGTATCGGGGTTGCTTCGGGTGGGTTTTATCCTTAGCCGCCAACTGATTACCACTTCACGACAGGTTGGAAAGCGCCTTCCTCAATTTCAGTAGTTTTGCTTTATGCAAGACCATCAGAGATTACTGGCAATAAGCCTGCTGGCCTACGCCATACAGAAAAACATTTCCATCGAGCGGTTGTGTCACCTTGCCGGAATTGATTTTAGCGCGTTGAAGGACGGAACACAACCGAATCTGACGGCTAAACAAGCGGTAGATACGTGGCTTAATGCCACTCATCTGAGTCGTGATTCACTCTTTGGGCTTCACTTTGGCGAGTCGCTGCAATTAACTGCGCTGGGGGTAGTAGGCGAGTTGATTCGAAACAGCCGGACAGTTGGTGAAGCACTAACCCAGGCAGCCGCCTTCACCCGTTTGATTACGGACGTCATCGATATAGATGTAGATCGGACGGGCCAGACGTTCACCATACAATTCGTTCCGAACCAAAGCCGAAAGCGAGAG
>JAYTAC010000660.1:0-17106 GCA_043737755.1 Spirosoma sp. | reverse complement strand
AGGCGGGCGACACGGTGAATCTGGAGTTCGACATTGTGGGCAAGTACCTCAAAAAAATGCTGGCGGGATACCGGTAAGCGGCTGACGATTCTGCTACTTTTGCGCAAATGACACTTATTTTTCCGTTGAATGGCTAAAATCAGCACCCGATCCTTCCCTGACCTGCTGATTCACGTCGGCCTGATTGTGGCCTTAGTGACTGCGCTGTTTTTAGCGTTTTTCTTCGTTTATCTGCCCTTCACGACCAACCACGGTCAGACGATCACCGTGCCGGACGTGACACGGCTTAGTCTGGACGAACTGCAAACCATTCTGGGCGACCGCAACCTGCGCTACGAAGTCAGTGACTGCACGTTTGTAGCCAGGGCGCAGCCGCTGACGGTTACGCAGCAGTACCCCCGCGCCAACATGAAGGTGAAGGAGGAGCGCAAGATTTACGTGACCATCACCCGCCGGATGGCTCCGATGGTGGCCATGCCCCAGCTCCAGAATTTGACGTTCCGCAGTGCCGAGCTGAACCTGCGCTCGATGGGGCTGGACGTGGGCGAGAAAAACTACGTGCCTGACGTAGCCAAGAACGCCGTACTTCGTCAGTTGTACAACGGCAAGGAAATTGCAGCCGGAACGTCCGTACCGAAAGGAGCTAAAATCGACCTCGAAATCGGCGACGGTCTGGGCAATACCATGTTCGACATTCCCGACGTTGTGGGGTTGCCCATTGACGAAGCCGAAGCTGCCATCCGGGGGTCGAGCCTGAAGATAGGCACCCGAATTCCGGTCGATGACCCCGAAAAAGAAGTCGGTACGGTGGTGAAGCAGCGGCCCGAAGCCCGGTCGGGTGAGCGCATCCGGGTGGGCGAAACAATGGATTTGTGGGTGGTAGGCCCGGTCGATCCCGATTGATAACCAGTGCGTTCGGCACGAACACTCCATGATAGTTGCCCTTCCTGACCAGCCGTTTGTGAACCGGACCCGACACTTTCTGACTGTTGCGTTGCTCATTTGCTGCGGCTGGGGTTTCGCGTTGCCCGCCCTGGCACAAACGCCGTTAAGCCTGCCGTTTTTCGATGATTTCTCAACTACTACCCGTCAACCCGACCCCACCCGGTGGCAGCCCGGTAGTGGCGTGTACCTCAACAATACAATGGCCGTCAATCACCCCACCGTCGGGATGGCGTCGTTCGATGGGTTAGCGGTCAACGGACTGCCCTACGTTCAGAACAATCAGTTTGCGCAGGGCTACACCGATACGCTGGCGTCGCTGCCCATAAACCTGTCGGGGCTGGCCGTGGCCGACTCCGTGTATTTGAGTTTCTACTGGCAAAGCCGGGGTCTGGGCGAGTCGCCGGACGTGGGCGATTCGCTGACGGTTCAGTTCCGGGACCGGGCTGGTATGTGGCGCACCGTCTGGCGCAAAGAGGGTGGAGAAGCCAGTGCCAATTTCAAATTAGACTTTATTGCGGTGAATTTGGTCAGCTACCTGCACGGGGCGTTTGCGTTCCGGTTTCGGACCTACAGCCGTCAGTCGGGGCCGTTCGACACGTGGAACGTTGACTATGTGTACCTCAACCGGGGGCGGTCCCGCAACGACCGGTTCGTGAAAGACGTGGCCGTGCGGCAACCCCTCAGCCCGCTGCTGAAACGATACACGGCCATGCCCTTAGCGCAGTACGTGGTCAATCCGGCCGCCGAAACTGCCGACTCCGTCACGACGGAAATCAATAACCTGTTCAACAACTTCAACTTCACGACGTTTCGCTTTACCGTCACCGACGCTGTATCGGGGCGCGTGGTGCAGAGCGATCCGCAGACGAACACGGTCCTGATTCCGTCGCTGAGTTCGCAGCGCAAGAGTGTGAAACCTGTGCCCGTTACCGGTTTAGGGACGGCTAAGCGGGCGGTGCTGAACTACAAAATCGACCTGCTCACAACCGACGACCAGAACCCGTCGATCCCCGGTGTGAACCTGCGCCGGAACGATACGCTGTCAGCGCAGGCCGTGCTGGACGATTACTATGCCTATGACGATGGCACGTGGGAGTTTGGTCTGCAAATTGGCCCGCGCGAACGGGTGGCGGTGCGGTATATCCTGAACAAACCCGACGTTATTTCGGGCGTTCGGGCCGTTATCGTACCGTTTCGCACCAACCAGACCGGTCAGCCGTTTGTGCTCACCGTGTTCAGCAATGTTAACGGACTGCCGGGCACCCCGCTGTATCAAAAGTCGTTTGCCACGCAGTACGCGCCGGTTCGGAACGGCTTTGTCGATTTCAAGTTTGATCGGGGCATTGCCGTAAAAGACACGTTCTACGTCGGTTATCAGCAAATCAGCACCAGTGACACGACGTTTCTGCGGTTGGGCTTAGACCGAAACAGCCCGTTTGGTCGCCAGATTTTTTACAACGGGGGCAGCAACTGGGCGCAGAATCAAGGCTCGGCCTCGCTGAACATTCAAGGGGCATTTATGCTGAGGCCCGTGATGGGCGGTACGGATTCGGGTCTGGTCACGGCCACGCCCGAACCCACCCCGCTGCTTCCCCTGCTGGCTTATCCAAACCCAACCACGGGTATCATTCGCTGGGATTCGCGCCTGACCCGTCTCGACGTGTTGCGTACCGACGGGCGGCTTTTATACACTGTCGAACCCGGACGCGGACAGCAAACGGCCGACGTAAGCTACCTGCCCGACGGTGTGTATTTGCTCCGGCTCGTTCAGGATGACCGGTCGGCGGTGCAGAAACTGATTATTATGAAATGAGTCGAACGGGTCAAAGGTCACTGACGCATCAGCACTCATGCGTCAGTGACCTTTGACTTTTTGACCTTTAACTAAACTAACCAATTATGGATATTACCGTACAAGAGTTGAAAGAGCGGCTCGACAAGGGCGAAACGCTGAACCTGTTCGACGTTCGTGAGCCGAACGAATACGAAGCCGACAACCTCGGTGCTACGCTGATTCCGCTGGGCGACTTACCCCACCGGCTCGATGAACTCGAAGGACTAGAGGACCAGGAAGTGATTGTGCATTGCCGGTCGGGCAGCCGGAGTGCGATGGCCCAGCAAATTCTGGAGCAGAACGGCTTTAACAATGTTCGCAACGTTACGGGCGGCATCCTGGCCTACCGGAAACTGTGAAAGGGAATCGGTCCCGCACCGGCGGACCGGCCGAAGCGGAT
The DNA here is from genome assembly GCA_043737755.1 of Spirosoma sp. Lineage (GTDB taxonomy): Bacteria > Bacteroidota > Bacteroidia > Cytophagales > Spirosomataceae > Spirosoma. Next base: position 13,927 of record JAYTAC010000660.1, on the reverse strand, counting down.
GAATGATGAATGCGCTACAAGGCTTATGATTCATCATTCATCCGCTTCGGCCGGTCCGCCGGTGCGGGACCGATTCCCTTTACTATTTCCTCCTCATCCTCCGGGCCGAACCAGCGGTAATTTGCCTGATTGCGGAACCACGTTAGCTGGCGTTTGGCATACCGTCGTGAATTTCGCTTCAGCAGGCGTACCATCTCGTCGTAGTCATACTCGTTGGCGAGGTACGGAAAAACTTCCTGATAGCCAACCGTTTGCAGAGCTGGCAAGTGCCGCTGGGGGAGGAGCGAACGAACTTCGTCTACCAGCCCGGCCGCCAGCATGGCATCCATTCGGGCGTCGATGCGGGCGTAGAGTTCGTCGCGCGGCCGGTCGAGCGCAATCAGCACCGACCGGAACGGACGCGCAACCGGCTGCGCCCGTCGGAACGACGAATACGGCTCTCCCGATGCCAGACACACCTCCAACGCCCGCGTCACCCGAATCGGATTCTGCAGGTCGGCTGTTCGGGCGTAAACCGGGTCCAACCGGCGCAGTTCGGTCTGAAGCGGTGCCAGTCCCTCCCGGTTGAGCCGGTCCAATAGCTGCTGCCGCAGGGCCGGGTCGGTTGGTGGCAAATCGTCGAGACCGGCGCATACGGCGTTGATGTACAGCCCCGTCCCCCCCGACAAAATAACCACATCGTTGCGCTGAAACAGCGATTCCAGCACCGTTAAGCACTCTCGTTCGTATCGCCCGGCATTGACGGGGTCGTGAATGCTGTGTGAGTCGATGAAGTGATGCGTTACCCCGTCCATCTCAGCGGACGATGGTTTGGCCGTGCCGATGTGCAGTTCGCGGTATAGCTGCCGCGAATCGGCCGAGACGACGTCCGTTTGCAGCCGGGTCGCCAGCCGAACGCACAACGTAGTTTTTCCGACGGCCGTTGGACCGGCAATGACGAGCAGCGTTTTCAAGTGCGGGCAGAAGGGAAGAGGGGAGTCGTTGACAGGTTAAAAGTAATCACGTTCGATGGCCTGGTTCGTCGCCGAAACTACAGGCTCCGGTTAAGTATCTATCGCTATGACAAAAGCATAGTACATGCCGCGCTAACAAGTGTCGTCAACGACTGATTGACACGAAATTGGTTTGTATTTTCGCCTGGTATCCGTCTAAACGAGTGGTTTTGTGCAGACCCAATGTCTCACTGAAGATGGGTTTGGTATCAACGAAAGCACTTTTCCATGAGTATTTCTGCCCGCGTTGAGTTGCCACCGGCAAACAGCAACGCTACGCAGACCTATTATTTTGACCAATGTCGACACTGACTGGTAAGTAGTTACGGGAAAAAGAAATTGAGCGTGGGGCGCGGTGGCCGAGGAATGTGTAATTAATAACACACAAAATTATATCTTTGCCCGAATCACATCACAAGTACCTTCTAGTCAGTAAGTTACCCACCAATAGGTTAGTCATTGATCCGCTCATGAACGAAAATCCTCAAATTCAAAAGTCAATAGAAAAGCCGCAGGAAGTACTCAAAAAAACATTAGATATCGTTTGTGGGAAGTGGCGTTTATACATCATTTTTCAGTTGGGTACGGAGGTCCGTCGATATGGAGAGTTACGTCGGATGATTCCCGACGTAAGCGAGAAAGTGCTGATTCAGGAACTCAAAGCATTGGCAAAGCTCGGTGTTGTCGAGAAGAAAATTTTCGGTGAAGTTCCCCCCCGCGTGGAGTACAGCCTGACCGCCAAAGGTGTTCAGGTATTACCTACGCTGCTGGAGTTGATGCTCATCGGGGAAACGTTTCTGGAACCGTGACCAACCGGCCGGGACTGGTAGCCCGCTCACTGTTTCAGTGAATTTTGTAGCCGAGTGACACAGTGGCAATACCCAAAAAACCCGTGATGCCCCCATCCCGGTAAACACCCCCTACCGGCACCGCATACCGAACGTCGACCTCTAATCGGGACATTGGTGCGAAACCCGCTCCCAACGCCAAGGCATACGTGAAATCCTGTACCTCGAGGTTGCGGGCTTCGTACCGATTGAGCAGGTTAGTTGTGCCGACCGACGCGGGGATGGGTGTTTCGGGGAAGCCAACGGCCGCGTTGCCATTAATCCGGCCGGTGGTTGTGCGCGTTGCTGCGGCCTTCCGAACGAACATGAAGTTGGGACCGGCGTAGGCCCGCAGCCGACCGTTCATGAACTGCTTGCCAAACAGAATGGGAACGTCGATGGTCTGCAAAGTCGATTCCGAGGTGGTATTGAGCGACGCGCTGATTAACCCCGGTAACACGCTCACAGGCAGAGCGTTGGCAATGGCCGGGTTTGCGTTCATATCCAGCGTAACATCGGTTTTTTGTTTCAGCACGAAGCGGTTGTAGGTCACCTCGGCCTGAACAAAAAACCACCTGATATCCTTCCGCGCCCACAAACCACCCGAATAACCCAGGCCGATGCCATTGCTTTTGTTCGCCAGTTTCGGCACCTCAACCGTTCCGATTGTCTGAGCCGGAATGTTGGTGAAGCCGTGCGTAAACGTGCCGCCCCCTTTGATGCCGATTTCAAAGCCCGGAGCCGGGGTTTGGGCCACAGCGTCCGTCGTACTCGTCAGGAGCAGTGCGACCGATAAAAGTTGATGGATTTTCATGTGTGGTCAGGGTTGAAGCAACACACGACGGTAGTTGCCGGGATTGACGGGGGCGATGGACGAGTTGTATTTGGCGTTGATGCCCCTGATGAGTTCGTTGGCTACTATCGCGTATCCGGCGGGCGTCAGGTGCAGGCCGTCGAGACTATACACGCCCCCCTGAATGAAACGGCTCGTGTAGGTAACGCCATTCTGCACCAAACCCGTCTCCGACGTGATGGGCGAGAAAGCCACGTTCGGGTCGACGTAAGCGGCTCCTTTGGCATCAGCCTGCGTTTTCATAACCCCGTTGAACGTGGTAACTGCTGTGTTCAACGCAGTTACTTCGCCCGCGTCCAGCACATACTGCGTGGGCAGCGGGTTGGCCGTGCTCAGTCCGTAGGGACCGGTCCGATTACCGGCCATGAGGGTGCCTATTTTCGCGTATTCAAGGGCGTTTGGCAGCAGTAGCAGATCACCGGCCTGCGTGGACCGGACGCCATTGGCCGTTTGAACGAATAACGCCGTGATGGGTCGGCTGGGCCGCAGCAGAAAATTGATCTGGGCCAGCACCAGCCCCACGGTAATAGTGGTGAAGTACGGTGCGGCCGTGATGTCAGGAATGCCAACGACGACGCCCTTCCGCCCGCCTTCGGCCAATTTATTCATCATGGCCGTGAAATTTGTCGTGAACAGGGGCGTTGGCGTGGGAGCGACTACCCCGCCTGAGGTGGCGTATTTGAGCGCGTCGTTGTTGCCCAGCCAGCACGAATAGAAGGTAGCCCCGTTGAGGTTATCGCTCGCGTATTGGAAATACGTTGTTCGGGGGTCTGTCAGCAGCCGCTCAAAATACTGGTTCCCCTGTGTGGACCCGTACCCAACCGTGAGCAGGTCGGCCACCTGAATGCCGGGTACGCCGAGGTTCTGGTTAGCCGCCGTAAACTGGGTCAGCAACGGTGCTCCGCTGCCGGAAGTGCCGCCCCGGACGGCCCCCGGTGCCACCTGCGCAATGGACGTGAGCAGGCTGGTTGGGTCGGCGGGGTTGGGAACGCGGATCAGTTTGAGATGGCCCGACCCGGCAGCCTGCGCTTCGGTGAACAGCGGCTGAACAAAATCGCCCCCGCCCACCGTCCTGAACTGACCCGCTAAGATGTTGGGATACGAGTTAAGCTGACCGTCGCGGTAGAGACCGTTATCGGCGAAACCGGCCGTCAGGGAGTTGCCCACGGCGACGTATTTGGTGAAGTCAGCCTTACCCTTCGAGGGTGTAGCCGTCGCTGCCGGATCAAGGTCATTGTTGGTGCAGGCTGCCGCGCCAATAAACGCAGTGAGCAGCAGTCCCCACCGGAGCCGGAGTTGTGTGGTGTGCATTCTGGAAGAAGAATTGATTGTGTAAAGAGAAGCAGACGGCTGTACTAACAACGTAAAAATAGGGGGTATGGACTGAAGAAATTAGTTGGTGTTACCCGAATAGTGGTCGTACCCGTGCATAACATCACGAAACATTCACGCAGCCAGCGGGTTCTTTCCATTGCCGGGTCTGGCACATTCGCCGGTCAGTTGTCTCATGTTTCACTAAACTAATTACTAAATCGATGGGCCTTTTATCATTTTTCAAAGGAGTTGGCGAGAAAATTTTCAATAAAGACCACGAAGCGGCTCCCGCCGATCCGGTGCAGGCCGAAAAAGTGGAACCCCTCCGGGCGCAGGCGCTGCTCGACCATGTGAAGCAACTTGGCTTAGCGTATACCAGCCTGACCGTCAAGACGAAAGGCGACACCGTCACGCTGATTGGTTCGGTGAAATCGCAGGCCGATGCCGAGAAAATTGCGCTGGCCGTTGGAAACGTAGAGGGCGTTGAGGCCGTCGACAACCAGTTGGACGTGGCCGAACCCGCTGCCGAGGGCAAATACTACACGGTGAAGTCGGGCGACTCGCTGTCGAAGATTGCAAAGGAGGTCTACGGTGATGCGTCGAAGTACGGTGTCATCTTCGAGGCTAACAAACCGATGCTGAAAGACCCCGATCTGATCTATCCGAACCAGACGCTGCGGATTCCGCAGTTGTAAACGGCACGAATCAGTAAGGGAACAGGGTGGGTAGTGTGCAGGCTCCGTAATTGGTGCTTACGCGCTGCCCGCCCTGTTCTTTTGTTGACCTGCTCCGCCAAATCACCTTTCCGAACATTCGCCCCGACGACCCGGTTAGTGCCCTATCAACCAACGTGTGAAAAATGGCCGTTCATCTGCTAACGTACTTAAAGGAACAGTTTACCCCCGGCGTTATCGACCTGCTCAGTCAGGAATTTGGTGAGACGCCCGCCAACACTCTCAAAGCCGTCAACGGTTCGTTGCCCACACTGCTGGGCAGTCTCACCCGTCGCGTTCAGGCATCGGGCGGGGCATCGGCGGTGGTAAGCGTGCTGGAAAAAGGCGACTACAGCAATACCCCGCTCGACGTTAGTCAGGTGCTGGACGAACATCAGCAAACGGTCGATACAGTCACGGCCGGACGCGGGTTTCTGTCCGAATTGCTGGGTACCAATCTTACGCGCACCACCGAATTGATTGGCACCCACAGCGGAGTGAAACCGCAGTCGGTGCTGACGGTTCTGAGTTTAGCGGGGTCGGTGCTGATGGGTGTGCTGGGGCGGCAGCAGCAGGAGAATGGCCTGACGACCGATAGCCTGACGACCCTGTTGCTGGGGCAGGCGACCGAGTTTCGGAAAGCCATGCCGGACGGATTGGACGGCGTTGGGAGCCTGCTCGGTTTCGATGAACTGCAAACCCCCGCCGGGCCGCAAACCGACGTTCAGGGAGCCGGTAACTTCAGCGGTACGGTTATCAACCCGAACATTCCCAAGAGTGCCGAGGGCGACCGTCGGCGCGAGAACGTGCGGTGGCTCCGCTGGGCTATGGTTGCCATGGCCGTGCTTATTTCCGCCCTGATTATCCAGAAGTGCAGCCAGCCGCAGTCCGCGTCGGATGGCGTCTACACCGACACCACGACCCGTGCCGAAACAGACGCCGTTGAAGATACCTCGGCTACCACGAAGCGGAACGTCGAAAAATCAGGTGGTCAGGTAAGCGACTCCACCGCGCCCGGTGTGCTCGGCATCCGTGATTCGTCGCGAACGCCGGTCAGAAAGTGAAACAGTTACCAGCTACCAGTGGGTCGTTGGCCGGTCAATGCCTAACTTGCGACCAGGCGGGTGATCCGTTTATACAAGCTGATAACTGCCGGTCACTGATAACTGTTTACTGATAACTGCTCACTGATTTATGTTTGTTGACGCCATCGAGCGCATTGATCCGTTTACCCGTCCGCTTCACTCCATTGTCCGGCTCTACGGCCACAGCGAGATTATTCCCGGCAGCGCGACGCTCTTTTTTGTGAACGAACAGGGCTGCGCCGTTACCTGCAAACACGTCGCCGAACTTGTTACCAAAGCCGAGACCATTTACCAGAACTACCGAAGTTTTCAGGGTGCCCGCCGGGACGTGCTGCGCGAAAAAGATGCTGCCCAGCGCATCAGTCAGTTGGAGAGCCAGTTCAAACTCCAGTCCGAGACGATTATCCGCGTCCAGAATTATTTTGTGGGATGCAGCAACGACGCAAAGCTGACCATCGATCTGCACCCGACGCAGGACTTAGCTCTGCTTCGCTTCGACGGATACGGGCCATCGCTCTACCGCTCCTATGCTACCTTTCTCGGCGACAGTAGTCGCGTCAAACCCGGCCGGAGCCTGTGCCGATTGGGCTACCCGTTTCCTGAGTTCACCAACTTTCGTTACAATGCCGCCACCGACGACATCGAGTGGACCAACACTGGTCGCCCCACCTCGCCCCGGTTCCCCATCGACGGTATTGTGACGCGGCTGCTGAGCGAAAACGGCGGAATTACAGGTATCGAGATGAGTACGCCCGGTTTGCGGGGACAGAGTGGCGGGCCGCTGTTCGACACCGACGGCCTGATTTACGGAATGCAGTCGGCTACGCGCCATTTGCACCTCGGCTTCGACATCGAGGATCGCGAGGTGATGGTCAATGGCCGCAAGCGCAGCGTGTCTAACTATCCCTTTCTAAACGTCGGGCAGTGCGTCCACGTCGACGTGATCAAAGCCTTTCTGCGCGAAAAAAGCGTCGTGTTTTACGAAGGGTAGAGACCGGTCGGAATGCCGCACCACCGCCGGTGCGACAACATTTTGCGTCTTTTTTTTCCTGCGCCCCTACACCACCAAAATGTCCTTTTCTTTGGCTACGAAAGTGTCCTCGATGCGGGAGATGAACGCGTCGGTGAGCCGCTGAACGCGCTCTTCGCCCACCTTCACGGCGTCTTCCGACACGCCGTCTTTGGTCAGTTTGCGGATGTCGTCGTTGGTGTCCTTGCGGATGTTGCGGACGTTCACTTTGGCTACTTCCACTTCCTGCTTCACCTTTTTGACGAGGTCACGCCGACGATCTTCGGTCAGGGGCGGGATGCTGAGCCGGATTTGTTCGCCGTCGTTGTTGGGATTCAGGCCGAGGTTGGAGTTACGGATGGACTTTTCTACTTCGCCGATCAGTTTTTTCTCGAATGGCTTGATAACCAGCGTCCGCGCGTCGGGTGTGTTGACGGATGCGATCTGCGTGAGTGGCGTTGGCGACCCGTAGTATTCGACCTGAATGCCGTCGAGCATCCCTACGTTGGCTTTTCCGGCGCGGATTTTGGTCAGTTCAATGGACAGGTGCTTGAGGGCCTTCTCCATCGTGTCTTTCGCATCGTCGAGGTACAGCTCGATTTCTTCCATGTGGTTTTTGGTATTTACAATGCAGACGCAAGATGTTGCCGGTCCCGCTCCGGCGTACCGGCCGGTGCGGTCTCTACAGGTCTTGTTTTGAGGTAATCAGGGTGCCCGTGTCTTCGTCGCCCTGCACAACCCGGAGCAGGCTGCCCGGCTTATTCATGTTGAAGACGATGATGGGCAGATTATTTTCCTGGCAGAGCGTAAAAGCCGTCAGGTCCATCACACTCAGTTTCTTTTCGTAAACGTCCTCAAACGAGATCGTCGTATAGCGGGTGGCGGTGGCGTCTTTCATCGGGTCGGCGGTGTAGACGCCGTCGACTTTGGTGCCTTTGAGCACCACGTCGGCTTCGATCTCGATAGCCCGCAGACTCGCCGTGGTGTCGGTGGTGAAGTAAGGGCTTCCGGTGCCAGCCGCAAAAATAACGACGCGTCCTTTTTCGAGGTGGCGCACCGCCCGTCGACGCACGTAGGGTTCGCAGACCTGCTCCATTTTGATGGCCGACATGACGCGGGTGTACATGCCGTGCTTCTCGAACGAACTCTGGAGGGCCATGGCGTTGATGACTGTTGCCAGCATCCCCATGTAATCGCCCTGCACCCGGTCGATACCTGATTTCTCGCCCGAAACGCCCCGGAATATGTTTCCCCCGCCGATGACGATGGCAACCTGCACCCCCATATCAACAACCTGTTTGATTTCTAAGCTGTACTGTTCCAGAACGATGGGGTCAATACTATAGCCGTTTGGGCCAGCCAATGCTTCCCCGCTTAGCTTGAGCAGGATTCGTTTGTAAGTCGTTGGTGTCATTCGGGGGTGTTTTTGCGGGGGCAAAGATAGGCGGATGTCCGTGTTTTTGTGTTTACGGCTGTCCGTGTTTTTACGGTCGATATTGGCTATTCAAACCTGAAAAAACAGGCTCGCTTAGCCACTCACATGAATTCGATCAGCACCTGCCCTTTTTCAACGCGGTCGCCTTTGGTGGTGCGGATGGCTTTGATGATGCCGTCGCCGGGGGCTTTGAGGTTGTTCTCCATTTTCATTGCTTCCAGAATCAACAGGCTGTCGCCTTTGCTGACCGTATCGCCAACGGTTGCATTGATGCCCACGATCAGGCCGGGCATGGGTGCTTTGAGGGTATTCACGGCAGCAGTGGCCGCGCTGCTCATGCCCATTTTTTCGAGCAGTAAATCGAACCGGTCTTTGAGCTGAACCGTGTGCCGGTGGCCGTTGATGCGCAGGCTGACGGTTTTGTCGGCTGCGTTCAGGTCCAGCACTTCGGCGGAGTAGGAGCGATTCTGGTGCAGGATGTGGAACGTCCGGTCGGTAAGCTTGACCAGGTCCCAACCAAACGGTTCGCCGTTGAGCACGGGGCCGTTGGGACCAAAGTCGACGGTATCAGGGGTGGGAGTGGTTGTGGTGTACATGTGGTTTATTCCGGGGACTTGGAACCGGAACTTTGCCAAAGTTCTGAAACTTTGGCAAAGTTCCGGTTCCAAGTCCCCGGAATAAACCACTCAAGACTTATTAATCAGCCAGATACCCAGCAAGCATACGCCCATCCCGGCAAACTGCACGGCGTAGATCGTTTCGCCGTCCAGCACGCCCCAGCCCAGCGCGACAATAGGGATCAGGTACGTTACAGACGCAGCAAACAGGGGCGACGAAAGCTGCATGACGCGGTTGAAGAAGATCGACATCAGCCCCGACCCCACCACGCCCAGCGTGACAAGAGCCGCCAATGACCCCGCATTGTGCGCATCAACCGAGCGGCTCAGAAAGTCGGTAGGCAGCAGCGTCAGCCCGGTGATCAGGCCAGCGAAAGCCAGCAGCCAGGCAGACGATACCAGCGCGGGCAGGTGCTTGATGTAGCGACCGATGAGGTTGGCGTTCAGGCCGTAGCAGACCGTCGCCAGCACCACCAGCAGGGCGTAGGCGTTGACTTCAAACGAGCCGGTCGCGCTGAAAAATACCAACAGCAGTGACCCCGCCAATCCCAGTAATATGCCCGCTACCTGACGAATTTTGATGGGTTGCCTGAAAAAAGCGGCCCCAATCAGCAGTGTGAACAGCGGGCTGACCGAGTTGAGTGCTCCGGCCAATGAACTGTTGAGGTGCGCTCCGGCTTCGGCAAACAGGAACGCCGGAATCACAAAGCCCACCACGGCAATGGTCAATAATGCTACCCACCGATGTTTCACCGCCGTCCGCACCTCGGCCTGACCACTTTGCCGGGCCAGAAACGGCGCAAAAAACAGCAGCGCAAACACCAACCGACCGGCGGCTACCTGCTCCGGCGGAAACGCGACAAGGCTGCGCTTGATGAGAATGAACGAACTGCCCCATACTAAAGCGAGGGTGCAAAGTAGCAGCCAGGCTAACAGCGGGCGTTTTTGGGGAATGATGAGGGGTTGTTCGGTGGTCATAAATTAAGGGTTTAAACGCAGAGGAAGAGGAGTAGAAAGAATGAGAACACAGAGACAGAAGGTGATTTTTTTCTCTGTGTTCTCATTCTTTCTACTCCTCTTCCTCTGCGTTTAAAATTTCATGCGTATTCCTCAGCATATCGCTCCGCCACCTCATTCAGTATGGCACTCACTTCGTCGTGAGTATCCGTCGTGACGAGCCGCATACGGAAGGGTTTGAAGTCGGGCAGGCCCCGGAAATAGTTGGCGTAATGGCGTCGCATCTCAAACAGCCCCACGATTTCGCCTTTCCAGCGAATCGAGAAGTCGAGGTGCTGACGGCACACGGCCACGCGGTCGGCAACGGTGGGCGGAGCGAGGTGCTCACCGGTTTGGACGAAGTGTTTGATTTCGTTGAAAATCCACGGATGACCGATGCTCGCCCGGCCGATCATGACGCCGTCGACGCCGTAGCGATTTTTGTATTCGAGTGCCTTTTCGGGCGAGTCGATGTCGCCGTTGCCGAAGATCGGGATGGTGATGCGCGGGTTGTCTTTGATGCGGCCGATGAGCGTCCAGTCGGCATCGCCTTTGTACATCTGCACCCGCGTCCGGCCGTGAACGGTCAAGGCTTTGATGCCGATGTCCTGCAACCGTTCGGCTACGTCGCCCACGTTTTTGGTGTTGTCGTCCCAGCCGAGCCGCGTTTTCACGGTTACGGGCAGATGTGTGGCGTTGATAACGGCCTGGGTCATGCGCACCATCTTGGGAACGTCCTGCAGCAGCGCGGCACCGGCACCCCGGCAGGCTACCTGCTTCACAGGGCATCCGTAATTGATGTCGATCAGGTCGGGCCGGGCGCGGGTGGCGATGCGGGCGCACTCGCCCATCGTGTCGACGTCGGAGCCGAACAGTTGAATGCCGATGGGCCGCTCGTACTCAAAAATATCTAATTTCTGAACGCTCTTGGCCGCATCCCGAATCAGCCCTTCCGACGAGATGAACTCGGTATACATCAGGTCGGCTCCGCTGGCTTTGCACACGGCCCGAAACGGCGGATCGCTGACGTCCTCCATCGGGGCGAGCAGCAGCGGAAAATCCGGTAGTTGTATGTTGCCAATGTTGACCATAGTCTTGCTGTTGATAGCTGATTTTAGCACAATCCAACCGTCCAAATGGTTCCTTTGTGCAGAGTGTGCAAACGAGTGAGTAAATTTACGGGTATATGCAGTCAATCCACACCCCGGACCGTTCCGTGTCGCGTCCGCCAACCCTCGGCGGTCTCACCATGCTCGTTGGATTTGTGCTCATGGGAGGTGTCCTGCTGTCGGTCATCTCGCTCATCCTCATCATGATAGCGAAAGGACTGTCCTACACCGACGCCAGTAGCTATTACAGACAGTTGGCGCTCAATCCGCCCGCAGCAGCCGACGGCTGGTATGAACTGATGGGGATTCAGGCCCTCAATCACGTCGGCTTGTTTTTGTTGCCTGCGCTGGCCTACTGGTACGTAATCGAACGCCGGACATGGACGCAGTTCAGCGGTCGTCCCCTGTGGGCGGTGGCGGGCCTGAGTGTAGTGGCCCTGATCGTGATCGCGTTCATGCCGTTCGACGGGCTGATTATCGAATGGAATCAAAACCTGCACCTGCCCCAGACGCTTGCCCCGATTGAGCAATGGATTCGTGACAAAGAGAAAGGTCTGGCCGGTATCACCAAGTACATCACCACGTTCAACACGCCCGCTCAGTTGGTAGTAGCCGTGTTGGTGATTGGGGTGATTCCCGCCGTTGGCGAGGAGGTGCTGTTCCGGGGAGTGCTGCAACGTAACGTCAGCTACTGGACGAACAACGTTCACGTGGGCATCTGGTTGGCAGCCATCCTGTTCAGTGCCATCCACGTTCAGTTTCTGGGCTTCTTCCCGCGAATGCTGCTGGGTGCCCTGTTCGGCTATCTTTACGTCTGGTCGGGCAACATCTGGGTGCCGATCCTGGCGCACTTCGTCAACAACGGATTCACCGTATTGATGGTGTACCTGCACCAGCGGAAACTGACTACCGTCGATATCGAGAGCAGCGAATCCGTACCGATCTGGGGGGCCATGCTGTCACTGATCCTGACGGCCGGACTGCTGTATTATTTTAAACAGGTCAACAAGACACATATAAACGCAGAGCGGTCCGCCGTTGCGGAAGGGGAGTAGAAAGATAGAGAGCGCAGATTAATTTCCTCTGTGTTCTCTCTTTTTACTCCCCTTCCTCTGCCGGTCCGCCGGTGCGGTTTAAGTTCTTTCAACACGTATGAACGAAAACTGGGAGTCCATTTACACCACGCCCCTGCCGCACCGGGCCGAACTGGCGAAGGCACTGCTGATTGAAAACGACATTCCGGCGGTGGTTATCAACCGGCAAAGTAGCAGTTACCCGGACATCGGCTGGGGGAAAGTTGAAGTCCACGTGCTGGTGAAAGACGCGATTTTAGCTAAAGTTATTTTAGAGAATGAAGCAACGTTTAGCTAAGCTGACCAATCTTCAGCAGCGCGTTATCGCGGCCGTGGTGGGGGTTCCGGTCATTCTTTTTATGATTGGGTATGCCGACTGGACGTTCGTGCTGCTGTTTACGCTGATGAGCGCACTCACACAGCGGGAGTTCTACAAACTGCTCGGTCTCGATGGCTATGAACCGCTCACGGCCTACGGCACGGTGGTAGGCTGCTTAGTTTGCGTATTGGCTTACCTCGCCGAAAAACGCATGGTCGATTCCGACGCTTACTTTCTGATTTGCCCGGCTTCGTCGATGGTTTTTCTGATCAAACTCTACAAAAAGCGCGACATGAAGCCGTTCACCAACATCGGCTTCACCTTCCTCGGCATCATTTACGTAGCCATGCCGTTTGCCCTGCTGATTGTGCTGGCCCTGCGGGGTGGCACCTACCATCCGTTCATTATCATCGGCTGTTTGCTGCTGCTGTGGGCGAGCGACAGCGGTGCTTATTTTGCCGGTACGTACTTTGGTCGCCGGAAGCTGTTTGAGCGGGTGTCGCCCAAGAAATCGTGGGAAGGGGCCGTTGGCGGGGCCATTGCCGCCGGGCTGGTGGCGTTGGGTCTGGCATTTTACGCTCCTGAGCTTCGGCCGTGGCAGTGGTATTGCGTGGGGGGCATCATCGTCGTGACCGGCACCTACGGCGATTTGGTTGAGTCGCTGTTCAAACGCAGCATCGCCATCAAAGACTCCGGCACGAGTATTCCGGGACACGGGGGCTTTCTGGATCGTTTCGACGGGTTGCTGCTGGCCGCGCCGTTTATCATAACGTTTCTTAAATTATTCGCCTGAATACGACCGACCCCCAAATCATTCGTTATTTTGTGTGGTTAGATAAAAACGTCGGTTGTTCGGTGTAGCTGTCACAGAAGCGTCTCTCGCACTAACTTACCGCCCGCCGTCCTCAATGAGCATGAAGCAATTGGTAAAACATATACTGCCGGGATTGACTCTGCTACTGCTCGTGGGTGCTTTCGCCGATGCGCTGGCGCAGGGGCAAGACCGGCAGGTGACGTTCACGGGGTTTCTGACGGGGGGCAAGTCCAACGAGCCGCTCCCCGGTGCGTATATCTACATTCCCAAAGCCGGAAAAGGCGTTCTGGCGGCTGAAAACGGCTACTTTGCGCTGCCCGTTTTTCCCGGTGACAGCATCATTTTCAGCTATGTCGGCTTCAAAACGCAGTACCACATCATCCCCCGCCGACTCACCGACCTGACGTATTCGGCGGTGGTTGCCTTGCAGGAAGACGTCAAAACATTAGCCGAAGTGAAAGTGTATCCCTACGCAACGGAGGAACTGTTCAAGGAAGCGTTCGTGAATCTGAAACTGCCTGACGAGCAGGAGCGCGAAAACCTCGCCCGTAACACCGACCCGGCCGCTATCATGCGCATGGCCGCCACGATGCCGATGGGAGCGGTAGCCAACCACCAGAATTTCGTGAACCAGCAGTTCTACGGGCGTGAGTCCATCGTAGGCCGCAGCTATTCGCCGACGTTCGCCTTCACCAACCCGTTTGCTTTGGCCAGCTTCATCCGGTCCGTGAAGCGCGGTGATCTGAAAAGCAAAGAGTGGCGCAGCGAATT